>CBRAFF010000021.1:0-11455 GCA_967755155.1 uncultured bacterium | reverse complement strand
GAGGGACTAGTCCCCGGCGAAGAGGTTGGGACGCGACTGTGCCGGCAACACGGGATGCAGGCCGCGGGCGGCGGCTCCGTGCTGCGGCGATTCCAAGGCTCGGCGAGCGGGCTTCATACCGGAACTCCAGAGACGATTATAGTCCCGGGAGCCGGGCCGGGGGTACCCCGGCCCACCCGCCGCCCTCAGGTTTACTGGGACGACCCGATGACCATGAACTGGATCACCAGGGCGATGATGATGCCTCCGAAGTAGCCCCCGATGATCAGGTTCTTCTTCTCATGCTCGAACTTCGCGAACATGTAATAGATGATGTAGAAAGGCACGCAGAGGCAGAGAATCCCCTGCAGCGCCCCGCCGTTCTTGAACGCGTGGATCAACACGATGATCGCGCACACGAAGGCGACCAGTTGGAAGACCAGGGCCAAAATCATCATAGGGCAAATCCTCCTTGAGTTTTAGCTTCTGAGCCCGCCGGCCACCGCATAGGCCAGCAGACGCAGCACTCCGAACGCCACAAATGTGTAGATAAAGCCGTGGTAGCCCCGCCGGATCCAGCGCTCATGCCTGCCGCAGAAGTCCCGCACCCGTTGCCGGGCCGCGAGGGGAAGGAAGTTATGGGCCGCGAGCATCAGGAAGAGAGGAAGGATGAGGAAGGCGAAGGGATGATAGGAAAAAGCCGCGGCCGGATCTCCCTGGACCAGCGATGAAAGGGCACGGGTGAGCCCGCAGCCGGGACACGGCAGGCCGCTCATGGCCCGGAACAGGCATACGGGCACTCCTGCTCCGTCGGGCGGCAGGTGCGAGACCAGCAGCAGCATGCCCAGCGAGCCCCAGGTGGCGAAGGGATTAAAGAGCAGCCGGTAGCAGTCGGGAGCCGGGGTGCGCACCGCCGCCGGGCGCCAGGCGCCTGAGACCAGGCCGGAAAATGTGCCCAGGGACATTGGGAGAACCAAGCCTCGAGACGGGCGCGCCGGGGCGCAAAATCCGTCCTGAAATTCCCAGAAGCGTACGGGCAGGCGGGGAATCCGTCAAGCATTGATTTTCTTGGACGTTCCTGCGACGCCCTGACAGGCGTCTCTACGGGAGCACTTGCGTCGCTGGACACATTTTCAGAATCAAAGGAGCGCGCCGCCGCGTCTCATCTACTCTGGAGTTGCAATCGCCCTCATGACTCACGCTGAGCGCCAACATCGCTTCCGGGTGGCCCTGGCCTTCGGGCTGGTGTACGTGCTCTGGGGCTCCACCTATCTGGGCATCCGCATCGTGGTGGAGCACATCCCGCCCGCGATGATGGGGGCGTCGCGCTACCTGCTGGCGGGGCTGCCCATGCTGGGCTGGTGCGCGCTGCGCGGGCGGAGCATCCGGCTCACCCGGAGCGACTTCTGGCGCGTGCTGGCCATCGGCGTGCTCCTGCTGACCGGCGGCAATGTGGTGCTGGCCTGGGCGGAGCAGTACGTCCCCAGCGGTCTGGCGGCATTGATCGTCGCCGTGGTACCCATCTGGGTGGCGGTCATCGAATCCATCCTGCCGCGGGGAGAGCGGCTGGCGGCGCGCGGGATGGTGGGCCTGGCGCTGGGCATCGCCGGGCTGGGAGTGCTGATGTGGCCGCGGCTCCTGGCCGGCAGCGCCGCCGGGCACATGCAGGTCCTGGGCGCGCTGGGCCTGGTGTTCTGCTCGCTGAGCTGGGCCGCCGGCTCTATCCTCTCCCGGCGCTCGCAGTTACGCATCGACACCTTCGCCGCCACCGCCTGGGAGATGACGCTGGCCGGCGTGGTCAACCTGGGCATCGTCCTCGCCCTAGGCGACCACCACCGCGTGGTGTGGACGGCGCGCGGTGTCGGCGCCATCTTCTATCTGGTCATCTTCGGCTCCTGGATCGGATTCACCGCCTACATCTGGCTGCTGGAGCACGTGCCCACGTCAAAAGTCGCCACGTACGCCTACGTGAATCCGGTGGTCGCGGTCTTTCTGGGCTGGCTGATACTGCACGAGAGCGTGGACGTCTACATCGCGGCCGGGTCGGCGGTCATCATCGCCGCGGTGGCGCTGGTGAACAGCTCCAAGATCCACAAGGCCGCCCCGCCCGCCGAGCCGGAGCTGCCCGCCTGCGAAGCGCAAGCGGACTAGAACCGCTTACCGCGGCTTCACGCGGATTATCGCGGATTCAATCCTTGACAAGACTTAGGTTATTAGCTTCGATCTGATCCGCGTTCCTCCGCGCAGATCCGCGGTAGGATTTTCTCTGTGCGCCTCTGTGCCCCTGTGTCTCTGTGGTTGGTTTACTTCCGCTTCCAGCGCACGCCGTCTTTCGTGTCTTCGAGGACGATGCCCGCGGCTGCGAGCTGCTCGCGAATGGCGTCAGACTTCTTGAAGTCGCGGGCCTTGCGGGTGCGCTCGCGTTCGGCGATGAGCGCTTCCACCTCGGCGTCGCTCACCCCGGCGGGCGGCGCTTCCCCTTCCAACTTCCCTTCCCCTTGCGCCCACTCGCGCACACGCTGCATCTTGGGCGCGTCCTCATCCTTCAGGACACCAAAGATTTCGTCAAACTTCTGGAGTGCACCGAGCAGCGGCGCGGCATCGTCTTTCTTCAACTGGCCGGCGTCGGCGGCGGCGTTGGCCTCGCGCACCAGGTCGAAGATTGCCGCCAAGGCCTGCGCCGTGTTCAGGTCGTCTTCGAGCGCGGCGCGCATGCCGTCCACCGTCTCCTGCGCCAGCTTTGCCATGCCTTCGTTCGCGCCCGCGGGCAGCTTTTCCGTCTCCAGGCGCAGCCTGAAGTTGCGCAGCCGCTCCACCGAGCGCGCAGCCGCTTCCAATCCGTCGAAGGTGAAGTTGAGTTGCCGGCGAAAGGGCACCGAGGCCAGCAGGTAGCGCAGCGACGAGGGCTTGTGCCCCTTCAGGATGATGTCGCGCGGGGTGTAGAAGTTTCCCAGGCTCTTCGACATCTTCTCGCCCTCCACCAGCAGGAAGCGCGCGTGCACCCAGAAGCGCGCGAAGGGCTTGCCGGTGAGGGCCTCGGACTGCGCGATCTCGTTCTCGTGATGGGGGAAGATGAGGTCTTCGCCGCCCAGGTGGATGTCGAAGGTCTCGCCCAGGTACTTCATGGCCATCACCGAGCACTCGATGTGCCAGCCGGGACGCCCGCGGCCGAGCGGCGTCTCCCACGAGGCCTCGCCCGGCTTGGCCGCCTTCCACAGCGCGAAGTCGCGGACCTCTTCCTTGTCGAAGCGGTCGGAGTCCACCCGCGCCCCGTCCTGCACCTGGGCCAGGTCCTTCTTGGAGAGCTTGCCGTATCCGGGAAAGCGGGCGATGCGGAAGTAGTAGGAGCCGTCCTCGGCGCGGTAGGCGAAGCCGCGCTCCACCAGCTTGGCGATGAACTCCGCCATCTCCGCGATGTGCTCGGTGGCGCGCACCAGCTTAGCCGGCCGCGCGATGCCCAGCATGGCCGCGTCCTCGAGGAAGGCCGCCTCGTACTTCTTCGTGTACTCGCCGACGCTCACACTCAGTTTGGCGGAGTTCTCGATGATGCGGTCGTCCACGTCCGTGATGTTCATCACGTCTTCCAGCGCCAGGCCGCTCTGCCGCAGGAAGCGCGCCAGGATGTCCACGAAGATGAACGTCCGGAAGTTGCCGATGTGGCCGTAGTCGTAGACCGTGGGCCCGCAGGCGTACATGCGGACGCGGCCGGGCTGGAGCGGCTGGAAGTCCTCGAGCGTCGCAGAAAGCGTGTTGAAGAGGCGCAGTGCCATGGGATGGCCGATCTCAGACAGAGAGGCGTGATTGTAAATGATGACCGCTAGGGCGCGGCCGGCGGCGCGCTCTGCGCCCGCAGCCGGCGTCCCAGGCGGAAGACGTAGTGCACGGCGGAGAGCACGGTCAGCACCACCGTGGCCCGCAGGCTCACCAGCTTGCCGAACATCACGAAGTTGGTCGGCGCCACCTCATCCAGCAGCACGAAGAAGACGGCGAGGATCTGCGCCGTGGTGTTGGCCTTGCCGAAAAAGCTGGGCGGAAAATCGCGGATGGAGGTGGTGGCCCACACCAGGGCGCCGGTCAGCAGGATGCACAGGTCGCGGCTGAAGACCAGCACCGTCACGTTCCAGGGGATCTTGTGGGCCAGCGACAGCACCAGGAACAGCGTGCTGAGCAGCAGCTTGTCGGCGATAGGGTCGAGCAGCATGCCCAGCGGAGTCTTCTGCTGGAGCGCGCGGGCCAGCATGCCGTCGAGAAGGTCCGAGAACCCGGCGAGCACGAACAACCCCAGCGCCCACCCGTACTGCTCGTCCAGGATGGTGATGACGATGAATGGGATGAAGAGCAGGCGCAGCAGGGTGAGCTGATTGGGCGCGGTGCGAAGCTGGCCGATCACCGCCGCAGCCGGCTCCGCAGTTCGTCTTCGGGCAGGTCGAGCAGGGCGGCGGCGCGGGTGAGGTCGTGCCCGACGGATGCGACCGTGGCCGCGATCAGCCGCTCCTCGGCATCGGCCAGGGTGCAGCCCACTTCGATGCCGGTGGCCGGCGCGGCGCCCGCCAGTTCCGCGAACTCGTGCTCGGCCTTCGCCTGGAAGCGCTCCTGCAGCGACGGGATGTCGCCGTTGCGCGCGTCGATCTCCACCCGCTCCACCCGGTGCATGGGAAAGAACACCGCGCCCAGGGAGACGGGCTCGCCCGAGCGCACCAGGCCCACGAAGTCATCGAACGAATTCAGGTCCAGGCCGCGCACGCTCAGCCCGGCGGGCGAGATGTCCAGGATGGCGCCCCAGAATTTTTCCCGCGGGCTGTTCAGCGTCACCAGCACCACCACGCCTCCGGCGAAGCGGGCGGCTTCCGCCCGCGGCTCCGCGGCGCCCGTGCCCGCCTTCCTTGGGCTTCCCATGGCTTGGATTCTCCGCGCCTCCGCCCGGGAATGCAACTTGAGCCGGGGTTGCAGCCCGGCAAGGACCTAGAACGCGTATCGCACTCCGGTGGTAAAGACGTTGCCCCGGAACTCGCGCGGCAGCGTGGGTCCAGATTCGCTCTTCTCGTTGTAGCCGTGGTAGTTCCACTCGCCGCTCAGCGACCAGCGCGGCGCCAGTTCCACCCGCACTCCCGCCGTCGGCAGGTGGTAGTTGTAATCCAGCGAGCCCAGGGGCGCGAGGGGATTGGTGAGCAGCGTATCCCCGTTGGCGAACGTCCCGGTGTATCCCACCTGCGTAGTCACGCGCTTCACCGGCTTCCACACCAGGTTGGCCGACAGAAAGTGGACCTTCTGGTCGTAGACCGAGACGTTGGCCACGAAGGGTCCGCCGCAGGGAGTCGAGCCCGGCGGCGCCGGGTTGGCGACAAAGCAGATGTTGGTGGTGGAGAAGATGTCGTGGTAGCTCCAGCGGGCATCCACGGTCAGCTGCTTGCGCGGCGTCAGCATGGCCGACAGGGAGTAGGTCCGGTTGTGTTGCGAGTTGCCGATGTCCAGCGTGTGGTTGCGGTTCTCGCGGAGGCTGACGTTGGCGCTGAGATTGGCCCAATCGGCCGGCTTGTACGACAGCCGCACCCGGTACGCCTGCAGTTGCCGCGGGCTGATGCGGGTGAACGCCTTGTCGGCGTACATCAGCTCCATGTCGTAGGTCACCTGGAACTTGTCCCAGGGCAGCAGCACGAAGCCGAACAGCAGCGAGTGCTCATGGATCAGGGTCTGCTGAGCGTCCGGCGTGAGCCCGGTAAAGCTGGGCACCACGTTCGCCGAGGTGGCGCCGTTGAAGGTCAGGACGCTGCAGGAGCCGTCGGGAGCGAGCGGCTGCCCGGCGCAGGCGCCGCGGTTGGCGAGCGTGGGATAGAACGTCAACTGGTACCGGTCGAACTGGGAAAGGTTGATCTGGCGACGGCGGTAGCGGTAGCCCAGGCTGCCGCGATAGCGCCGCGCCGGCTGGTATTCCAGCCCCGCCGTGTTCTCGTGCTGCTTGTGTCCCAGGAAGCGGTTGAAGTCCGCCACCATCAGGTCCGGTCCCGAGCCCACGGTGTGCTGCGGGCAGGTGGGGGCTACAAACGGCGGCGGGCAGGTGGCGGGGGCGAAGACGTTCGGAGTGGTCAACAGGGTCGCGCCGAACAGTACCGACTGGTCCTCCATCCAGCGCCCGGGCGAGCGGAAGGCCGTCCAGCGGTAGCTGTCCACCAGGCTCAGCTTGCGCGTGATGCGCCAGGCGAGGGCGAAGTCGGCGCTGGTCGAGATGCGCCGCGCCTTCACCGGCCCCGTGGTCACGGACTGCCGCACGTTCGAGCCCGTGGTCAGCCCGTCGTAGAACAACGCCGTTGTCTCCCCGTCACTGTCCGACCCGGTGTAGGTGAAGCGCCCCGTCAGGTCCAGCTTCCGCCAGTAGTTGCTCTGGAAACCGAACTGCTCGGTGGGATACAGGTTGCGGACGGGATGGAAGCTGGAGTACGCGAAGAAACCGTTGCACACCGGGTTGGCGAAGCCCGTTCCCAGGATGGGAGTGGCGCAGGGGTGGCCGGCCGCCGTGTTGAACGGCAAGCCGAGGTCCACGGGGACGGGCCCGGCCAGGTTGAAGGGCAGGCTGTTGAGCTCTTTCGAGGTGTCGCCCTTGTGCACGCTGATGAACTGGTCATAGCTGAACACGGTGCGCGGGAGCAGGCGAAACTCGATGCCCACCCGGTAGGTGTCCAGTCCGTTGCGCCACCGCTGCAGCAGGAGCGCGTCCGTGCCCTCATGCACCGTGCTGAAGGACGGCCCCTCGGTCACGTTGCGCGAGTACCCCAGGCGCACGCGCACTGCAGACTGCGGCGCCAGCGTCAGGTTGAGGTCGGTCATGCGCCGCACCGTCTCGAAGCGGTGCGGGGAGGTTTCAATCGGGATGCTGGGATTCGAGGTCGGAGGGTTCAGCGGGTTGGCCAGCAGGTCGTAGTCCCAGTAGTTGCGGTGCCGGCGGAAGATGGCGCTGAAGTCGTAGATGCGGGCCTTGCTCACCCGCAGCCGCGTCCAGTTGACGGGGTCGCCGCCGTAGCCGTAGCTGGATTCGTGGAACTCGTCGAACAGCAGGTTGGAGTGGTCCACCGAGTGCAGGTCCAGCGACTGGCTGAGCAGCCGCGGCCCGCTCTTCAGGTTCACCAGCGTGTTCCACATGGAGGGGTTGCCGGTGAAGCTGGTGATGTGGCCGCCAAACTCGATGGACTGGTGGACCTCATAGCCATCCTTTACCTCACCCTTGTCTTCCTCGCCGCCGGGCGAGGTCTGCGCCTCCAGCGGCCAGCACGCGAGCGCCAGCACCACGCTCCCCAGCACCAGGAACCGGCGCTTCGGGATGGCGGCCCGGGATCCCATCGCTCCTCCTTAGCGAAAGAAGTTCTTGTCCACGTTCGACCCGTGGATCTGCGTATGGCACATGGTGCACGCCTGGTATTTCAGCGCCTGATTGTGGAAGCCCGGCGGCGCTCCCGCCGCGGAGCTGAGCGTGGCCGTGTGGCACTCCAGGCACCCCAGGTTGATGTTGGCGCGGCTCAGCAGCCGCGGGCTCGACGACCCGTGGATGGGCGCGTGGCACGACCCGCATCCTTCCGTCTTCACCGGCGCATGCTCGAACACGAACGGGCCCGATTTCTCCGCGTGACACTTGAAGCACACCTGGTCCTGCGCCGCGGTCGTCCGCAGCAGCTTCGACAGGAAGCCGCCGTGCGAGTTGTGGCAGTCGCTGCATTGCAGCATCCCCTCGTTCACCGGGTCGTGGAAGGGTTTGGAGAACTCCAGCCGCGACTCCAGGTGGCAGTCGTAGCACAGCTCCGGTTCCTTCGCCGTGAGCTGCCTCAGCCGGGTCTTCGGCTTGTGCTCGGAATGGCAGGCGGTGCAGCCCACGTTGCTGGCCTGGTGCTGGGAGCGGGCGAAGGCGGTGCCGTCCTCGGCGGCCTGGTGGCAGTCGACGCAGATGCGGCTGGCTTGCTCCGCCGTCAACTCCCGAAAGCGGAGGATCTTGCCCTTGTTGCCCGGGCTGTCCACGTGCACCTTGCCCGGCCCGTGGCACGCCTCGCAGCCCTGCCAGGAGACTCCCCGGGTATCGCGCTCCGTCTTCCAGTGGGGGCCGTGATTAAAGCTCTTGGATTCCTCTTGATGGCAGGAGGCGCAGGTGTCGGTCGCCACAAACTCGGAGGCATCGGTCTCGCGGAAGTCTTCCGGCGCCGTGGCCGGCGCCTTGGCCCGCGCCGCAGGCTCCTGGCCGGCTGCCGCTACCAGCGCGAAGGGCAGAAGGGCGAGGGCGAACAGCCTCGTAAGCCGCAGACGCATCGCTCCCTCCCCGTGAAAGGGCATATCTTATGTCAAACCTGGCAAAAAGTTGCGGGTTGCTTCGCTGGCTTCAGCCTCGCGGCGCCGATGCAGCCGCGTCCATCGCCGCCGGAACCTGTGGAATGAGTGTAAAATTGTGGTTCCCGCTTCAGGAATCGGTTTCGGTTTCGGGAGGCAAACACTTCATGCAAATGCGTCTGATCATCGCGATGGTGCTGCTGGCCGGGGCCGGGGCCCAGGCCGCCGAACTGAAGGGCGAGGTAAAGGCGGCGGGGCGCAGCGCCGCCGTGCCCACGTACGTATGGGCCGAGCCGCTGGGCGGCGGCGCGGCGGTCAAGCCCGGGCACTTCACCATGAAGCAGGTGAACAAGGACTTCACCCCGCACGTGCTGGTGGTGCCGGTGGGCTCGACCATCAACTTCTCCAACGAAGATACGGTCCTGCACAACATCTTCTCCAAGACCAAGCCGGGCGAGTTCGACCTGGGGCTGTACAAGACGTCGAAGCCGGTGGTCTTCAAGACCGCCAACACCTACCGTGTGTTCTGCAACATCCATCCCGCCATGACGGCGGTGATCCTGGTGGTGCCCACCAGCCACATCGCGGAGGTGGACGCGAAGGGGCACTACCGGCTGGAAGTTCCCGCGGGCAAGTACCGGGTGACGGCCTGGTCGGAGCGCGCGGCGGCGCCGGTGACGGTGGAGGCCGCGGCGGGCGGGAGCGCGCCCGCGCTCACCCTCGATGAGTCGAAGTACCTGGAGCTGCCCCACAAGAACAAGTTCGGCAAGGACTACAAGTACGAGAAGCGCTAGCGGGAAACCTTGGTTTCCCCGCCCAGGCGCATGCGGTAGACCTCGACCGGCCGGCTGAACCCCTTGACTTCCATGGGCTCCAGGCGCTCGGCGGCCACCAAGTCGCGGACGCGCTGATACGTGCTCTCGGCCAGCATGACCTCGTGCGCCGCCGCCTTGGCGCAGAGCCGCGAGCACAGGTTCACGTTCGACCCGATCACCGTGAAGTCCTGCCGGTCCTGGCTGCCGATGGAGCCCAGCACCACCTCGCCGGTCACGATGCCCACGCCGATGGCGAGCGGGTCTTTGCCGGGATTGGCGGCGTTCCACGCCTGGACCGCTTTCTGGATCTCGATGGCGCAGCGGATGGCGTTCAGCGCCATGTCGTCGCCGGAGAAGATGGCGACCACGCAGTCGCCCACGAACTTGTCGATGTCGCCGGAGAACCGTTTCACCTTCTCCGCCTGCAGGCTGAGGCAGGTGTTCAGCACGGCCACCACCTCCTCGGGCTGCTTGTGCTCCGACAGCGAGGTGAAGCCGCGCATGTCGGAGAAGAAGATGGTCACCTCCAGGCGCTGGCCGGCCGCCAGCTCGTGGCCCACGTTGGAACGCACGCGCTCCATGGTGGAGCGCGAGATGAATTTCTGCAGGTCGCGCCGCTCCCGCAGTCCCTCGGTCATCTTGTTGAAGCTGTCGGCCAGGGCGGCGATCTCGTCCCCGGACCGCATGGTGATGCGGAAATCGAAGTTGCCGGCCGCTACTTGCGCCGTGCCTTCCTCCAGCCGGGCGATGGGCGCGGTGACCGAGCGCGCCAGCAAGGCCGAGCCGAAGATGCCGGCGAGCGCGGCTCCCAGGCCGATGGCCAGCAGACCCACCTGGATGCCGCGGTAGGGAGCGAGCGCTTCCGTGCGCGACTTGAGCACCACGGCCAGCGGGCCGTCGTCGGCCAGCGCCGCCGCCGCTCCGGAATAAGTCGCCCCCGCCAGCTGCAGTTCCTTCTGGTCGCGACCCACGTGCTGCTCCCACTCCGCGCGCGTGCGCCACACCGAGCGCGACTGCGAGAGCGAGGAACCGAGTACGCGGTCGCCGCCGGCCAGCACAATCTCGTCGCCGCTGAGGCCGGCCAGGCGCCGCGCATAGGCGTCGTCCACGCTGGCGCCGGCGATGAGGAAGCCGAAGACGGTGCTGCCGGCTGCGGCCGGCACCGCGGTCGCCTGGTAGACGCGGTCGTTCACCGTCAGAAAGCCGCGGGCCTCGCGCCCCGCCAGCAAGGACTCGATCCAGCGCTGTCCTTCAGGAAGAGCGATGGCTTCGGCGGCGTCCGTCCGCGCCACTACCTTGCCGGTGCGGTCGAGCGCCACCAGCAGGTCGAGTCCGTTCTCCGCCCGATGCGTCTCCAGGAAATCGCGGATGGTAGGCGTGTCGCCGGTGTCGAGCAGCGCCTTCAGGTCGGGATAAGAGGAGAGGTTGTTCGCCAGGTAGTTGAGGCGCTCGAAGCGCTCGCCGGAGGCCTCCAGCACCCGCCGCCGGCCCTGCTCCAAGTCAGCCGCGAGCTGCTGGTTGACGAAGCGCTTGGCCTGCCAGTCCACGAACACCAGCATGGCCGCGATCAGCGCCATCAGCAGCGCGCTGGCGTAGAGCAGGATCTTCCAGCGCAGGCGGAGACGAAGGCGGAAGCGGGGCATGGGCGATCTCAGGCGGAGCCGAGCAATTGTATGCCGAAAGCGGGACGGAAGGGCGCTCCTCCCGGCCCTCGTTGTCCCGGTGCATCCCCCCAAGTAAAATAGGTTTCCCGGCGCAGGCGGGTAGCTCGGTGGTTGAGCGCCCCGACTCGTTCGGGAAGGTCTGGTGCAGGCCCGCAGTTCAGTTGGTTGCAGCGCCCCGACTCGTCGGGGAGGTCTGGGGTTCGAGTAGCTGGCCGTGGTATTCCTTCGAATGGCCTTTCTCTACATCCTTGAGAGCATCTCCACTCAACGGTTCTACATCGGCTCGAGCACCGACCCCGAACGCCGTCTGGCCGAGCATAACCGGGGGCAAACTCCATCCACCCGGAAGCGCGGCCCTTGGCGACTCGCTTATCTCGAGGAGTTCCCTACCCTGCAGGATGCCGGGCGGAGAGAACGCGAACTGAAGGCCTGGAAGTCTCACAAAGCCATTGCCCGCCTGATTGCTACCCGCGCCATTCCTCCTCCCGTTGTCCCCACGCGTACCGCCAAGTAGAATGAAGCTTTGAGGATAGGCCCGTAGCTCAGTTGGTTAGAGCGCTTCCTTGACACGGAAGAGGTCGATGGTTCGAGTCCATTCGGGCCTACCAGATTGGTTAGAGCGTCCCGACTTGTCGGGAAGGTCGATGGTTCGAGTCCATTCGGGCCTACCAGATTGGTTAGAGCGTCCCGACT
>CBRAFF010000020.1:0-11696 GCA_967755155.1 uncultured bacterium | reverse complement strand
GTCGAGCCGACGCTATGAAGTGGAGCTTGAAACCGATCATCTGGCTGATCCTGGGGATCAGCGTGGTTTCCTTCCTCCTGGCCTACTACCAGGTGGGAGAGGAGCGCCGGCGTCTGGAAGGGGACATGGATTCGCGCGGTGGGACGCTGGCGCAGCGCCTGGAGGAAGCCGTCCAACCGCGCCTGGGGGAGGGCTCGCGCGAGGAGTTGCAACGCCAGGTGGAACGCTTCGCCAACCGGGAGCGGCTGGCAGGCGCGGCGGTCTTCGACGACCAGGGCCTGCCCTTGGCCGCGACGCCGGGCGCGGCGACGCAACTTCCCCCGCGCATTCAGGCCATCACCCGCGCCATGCAGCAGAACACGGGCGCCGGGCAGTTCCTGCGGCTTCAGCAGATACGGGTGCACCTGTACGCGCTGCCGCTTTCCCGCCCAGGCGGCGCGGGCGCCGTGACCCTGGTGGTGCTGCAGGACGCAAGTTCCATCGACCATCAGCGCGCGCGCATCTGGCGGGACACCTACCTGGGCGTGCTGGTGCAGATGCTGCTGATCGGGCTGACGGCGCTGCTGGTGTTCCGCTGGAGCGTGATGGAGCCCATTGCGCGGACGGCGCAATGGATCCGGGCGGTGCGTAGCGGAAAAGGCGCGCCCCAGGCATCGCTCCCCCAGGGCGGCCTGCTGCAGCCGCTGGCCGCGGAAGTGACCGGCCTGGCCAGGAGCCTGGAGGCGGCGCGGGACGCGGCGGCCAAGGAAGCGCACTTGCGTGAGGCGGCCGACTCCATGTGGACGGCGGACCGGCTGGCCGCTCACGTGCGCAAACAGCTGCTGGGAAACCGCCTGCTGGTGGTCTCCAACCGCGAGCCTTACATGCACCGGCACAGCGGCAAGGGAGTGGAGGCGCTGGTGCCGGCCAGCGGGCTGGTGACGGCGCTGGAACCCATCCTGCGGGCCAGCGAGGGGACGTGGATCGCGCACGGCAGCGGCGACGCTGACCGCGAGACGGCCGATGCGCTGGGCCGCCTGCGCGTCCCTCCGGACGAGCCGCACTACACCCTGCGGCGCATCTGGCTGAGCAAGGAGGAAGAACAGGGGTACTACTTCGGCTTCGCCAATGAAGGGTTGTGGCCGCTGTGCCACATCGCGCACACGCGTCCCATCTTCCGGGCGGCGGACTGGGAGCAGTACCAGGCGGTGAACCAGAAGTTCGCGGACGTCGTCCTGGAGGAGATGGAGGGGGCGCAGCAACCCTTCCTGCTGGTGCAGGACTATCACTTCGCGCTGCTGCCCCGGATGGTGAAGAAGCGACGCCCCGAGGCGCGGGTGGCCTTGTTCTGGCACATCCCCTGGCCGAACCCGGAAGCCTTCGGCATCTGCCCGTGGCAGCGCGAGCTGCTGGCCGGCATGCTGGGCGCCGACCTGCTGGGCTTCCACATCCAGGCGCACTGCAACAATTTCCTGGAAACGGTGGACCGCGTGCTGGAGTCGCGCATCTCCTGGGAGCGCTTCTCAGTGCAGCGCGAGGGACACCGCTCCGTGGTGATGCCCTTCCCTATCAGCGTGGACTTCGCAGAGCCGACGCCCACACCGCCGCCCGCGAACGTGCTGGCAGCGGAGCGCTCCGCCGTGCTGGCGGACCTGGGCAATAATGGAGCGACCCGTTTGGGCGTGGGCGTAGACCGCGTGGACTACACCAAGGGGATCCTGGAGCGCTTCCGCGGCCTGGAGCGCTTCTTTGAGAAGTATCCGTCCTACCTGGGAGAGTTCACGTTCGTGCAGATCGGCGCGCCCAGCCGTTTGGAGATCAAGCGCTATCACGATCTGTTCGACGAAGTGGCCGCCGAGGCGGAGCGCATCAACGCGCGCTTCCAGAACGGCAAGTGGAAGCCCATCCTGCTGCGCAAGCGGCACCACAGCCATCAGGAGATCCTGCCCTTCTACCGGGCGGCGGACCTGTGCATGGTGACTTCCCTGCACGACGGGATGAACCTGGTGGCCAAGGAATTCCTGGCGGCGCGGCCGGATGAACAAGGCGTGCTGATCCTGAGCCGCTTCACCGGCGCCGTCCGCGAACTGCGCGATGCGGTGGTGGTGAACCCTTACGACGCCGAGGAGTTGGCCGAGGCCATCCGCGCCAGCCTGGAGATGGACCGCTTGGAGCAGAGGGCGCGCATGCAACGCATGCGCAAGGTGGTGAAGGAGTACAACATCTATCGCTGGGCGGGAACGCTGATCTCGGAGCTGGCGGAGCTCCGCCTGGAGGCTCCGGAGACCCCCAAGGCCCGGCCGGAGAACCGGGAGCCCACGGTGGTGGTAGCCAGGAAGAACGGTGCATAGCCGGAGGACGAGCGAAAAGGCTCATTGGAAAATGCCGGGAACCGGAAACCACAAAGTCGCCACGTACCTGTTCGACTCCTGGGAGGAGGTGCGGGAGCGGATACGCGCGGCGCGCCACCTGGTGGTGTTCCTGGATTTCGATGGCTCGCTGGTGCCGCTGCGCGCCCGGCCGCACCAGGTGTGGCTGGACGAGTCTGGCCGGCGGCTGCTGCGCCGACTGGCGGCGCATCCCCGGGTGACGCTGGTGCTGATCAGCGGGCGGCGCCGGGCGGACCTGCGCAAGCGGGTGAACGTGCCGGCGGCCCGCTACCTGGGCCTGCACGGCTGGGAGCATCGCGACGGGCACGCGGCCCGGCCGGGCTCGCGGCGCCTGATGCGTCTGGCGCGAAGGATGATGGCGGAACGCCTGCGCGGCCTGCCGGGTATCTGGATCGAGGACAAGGGCCCGGTGTTCGTGGTGCACTACCGGGACACGGCGGCGTCCACCACGCGCCAGGCCCGGCGCATCGTGCGCGAGACTCTGGAGTGGCTGGAGCCCGACCTGCGCGTGCTGGCGGGCCGGAAGGTGTGGGAAGTGGTGCCCCAGGAGATCAAGGGCAAGGGCGCAGCGGTCTCGCGCCTGCTGGAAGAGTTGCCGCAGCCCACGCTCTCCATCTTCGTGGGAGACGACGTCGCCGACGAGAAGGCCTTCGCGGTACTGCGCGGCGAGGTGACGGTGCGGGTGGGCCGGCCGCGCCGCACCGGGGCCCACTTCCGGCTGCGCAATCCCCTGGAGGTGCGGGACTTCCTGGAGCGATTGCAGCACGAGATGATGGGTTGATGGGAAGGAGGAGGACAGGATGGCGACGACTTCTGCGGTAGCCCCCGGTGCCCGCTTGGCGCGCGCGCCCTTTTACTTCAACTCGGAGTCGCACTTGACGCGCATCGGCCGCGAACGGGCCACGAACCTGGACGAGCTGCTGCTGGGGTTGAAGAGCTGTCCGGACGCGTCCATCTTCTATCACACCTTCCAGACGCTGCGGGAGCATCACTACATCCGCGCCGGGTTCTCCAACGACTTCGCCCAGTGGGCGTTCGCCGCCTGCAACGAGGTGGGGCTGGCGGAACGTCTGGCGGTGGTGGACGTGCGCGACTTCGACTCCATCGGAGAGATCCGGGAGCGCATCGTGGGCACGGTGGAGTCCTTTCTGAAGCAGAACCCGGCCTCGGGGACGCGGCTTGCTTTTGAGCCTTTCTACTTCTGCGCTTCGGAGACGGTGGTGGCGCCCACGCCCTTCGTGGCCAACACCCTGGCGGAATTTGCCGAGGCGGTGCAGCGGGTGAGCCTGCACAGCATCCATCACCATTTCATCACGGCGCGGCTGCGGCCTCCCCTGACCCGGAATGACTTCTCGGTGTGGCTGGAGGAGGAGTTGGGCCTGGCTTCGGTGGCGGCCCGCCTGAACCGGATCGATATGTATACCTCCACGCTGAACGATGTACGGGCCAAGATCCTGCACATCGTGCAGCAGGAGATATCCAGGAGCACGCCATGAACCCGCGGAAGCCCGCCGTCCCGAAATCCGCTGCCCCGGCCGTCCCGGAGGGAGCCGCGCGGCCCGCGCCGGGTCCCGCCCCCGTGGCGACCCCGGCCCATGCTCCGCAGCCAGAGCGGCGCCGGACGCCTCGGATCCCTGAGACTCCGCCGGTGCCGGCGCCTCCGGCGCGGCTGGACGACTACGAGCCCATCATCGGCAAGGCCGAGCTGGACGAACTCCGATTCCTGGGAAGCGGCCTGAGCGGCAAGACGGCGAAGATGGTGAACTCCACCGCAGTCGGCGGCGGAGTGGCGGAGATCCTGAACCGCCTGGTCCCGCTGATGAACGAGGCGGGGGTCCGCACCAAGTGGGAGGTGATCACCGGCGGGGACGACTTCTTCCAGGTGACCAAGGGATTCCACAACGCGCTGCACGGCGCCGCCTACGACCTGACCAAAGAGGCGCTCGACATTTTTCAGATGTACAACGAGCAGAACCGGCAGCGCATGGAGTTTGGCGAGGACCTGATCGTGATCCACGACCCGCAGCCGGCGGGTCTGGTGCGCTCCAAAGAGGGGAGCCCCGGGCGCTGGATTTGGCGCTGCCACATCGACCTCTCCAGCCCGCACTCCGGGGTGTGGGAATTCCTGCGGCCGCTGGTGGAGCAGTACGACGCCGCCATCTTCTCCTCGCCCTCCTTCACCCGGCAACTCAACATCCCGCAGTATCTCTTCTACCCCTGCATCGACCCGCTGTCGGAGAAGAACAAGGAACTGGAGGAGAGCTACCAGGAAAAGATCGCGGAGGACTTCGGCATCGACCGCTCGCGGCCGGTGGTCACGCAGATTTCGCGCTTCGACCGATTGAAGGACCCGGTGGGCGTGGTGGAGGCCTACAAGCTGGTGAAGAAGTACGTGGATTGCCAACTGGTGCTGGCGGGCGGCGGCGCCGCCGACGACCCCGAGGGCGCGGCCGTCCTGGAGGAGGTGCGGGAAGCGGCGGGTGACGATCCGGACGTCATCCTGCTGAACCTGCCGCCCTGGTGCTCGCTGGAGATCAACGCGCTGCAGCGCATCTCGAGCGTGGTGGTGCAGAAGTCCCTGAAAGAAGGATTCGGGCTCACGGTGAGCGAGGCGCTGTGGAAGAGCAAGCCGGTGATCGCCGGCGCGGTGGGCGGCATTCCCACGCAGGTGGTGCACAAGCTGACGGGGATGCTGGTGCACTCGGTGGAGGGTTGCGCCTACCAGTTGCGCTACCTGCTGACCCATCCCGAGTTCGCGCTGCAACTGGGCAAGAATGGACGTGAGCACGTGAAGGAGAACTTCCTCATCACTACCAACCTCAAACGCTACCTGGTGCTGTTCCAGATCCTGCTGGGCGTGACCCAGCCGCGGCCGGCGGCGTAGGGTCCAGCGCAGTCCTGACCTGGCGCTAGTTTTCTGCGGCGATTACTGCAACCTAGCCAGAATCGAATCGATCTGCCCCAGCAAGTAATCCCTTTCGCTGACAACCGTTAGGTTCCCGGATTGGGCGCCAATCTCCAGTCTCAGAGCGTTCAGTTGACTGGCAGCCGCACTCTCGTCTCCACGATCGAATGCCGCCCTGGAGGCCAGCGCTTTGGCCCGAAGGCTTCGCATTATCCCGGTGGGCTGGATGGTGTTGGTAATGACCTGCACCAGGCTGTCATACAGGAAGTTTGTGGACCCGATGCCCACCACAAAGGGAGAAAGGTGTGTCACCTGGGCGCAGATCCTATGCTCGGCGGTGTTGACCGGCAGGACGGTGACATCGACCCATGCCGGTGGACTCAAGGTGGTGTCGTAGTGCGCGACGCGCAAGTCGGCCTCAGGACCGTTGATGGTGTTGGGGCCGTAGTTGAAGCAGATCTCCACGTTTCCCGTGAAAACGGCCGTGCTGGAGATCTCGTAGTAGACGGGGATGTCTCCCAACTGGAATCCCGCGGGGGCCGAAAATGGGGACGTATTGGTGGTTGCCACCGTAGTGGTGCCCCCAGCGGTCACGGAATCAAAGGAAAGCGACACATTCTGCAGCGGCTGCACCGCCACCGCCGTACCGGCGGTGGTGGGTGTGCCAGGGCGTATGGCGATTGTCTGGGCGCCGAGCCCTGTCCGAATCTTGGTCAGCAAGGCTCCGGCATCGCCGGCAATCACCTTGGTGGTGTCGAGCACGGCAACGGCATCCTCCCCAGGGAGCACGGCATAAATCAGATTGCCATCTGGGGTCACTGCAATCCCCCCAAAGGTGGCGGCCGGCGTCCCTGGGAAGACAAAGGAACCGAGTTGTGAGAAATCCGGGGTGGTCCGATCGAAGTTGAATATCACCACAGCATTCCTGCTGACGTCATACGCGAACAACCGGTTGCCCACAACCTGGTAGGCGATCAAGTTGAGCGCCGTCAATGGTGAAGGCGGAGTACCGGTGACCGTGGCGACCGGGACCGGGCTCATGGGATCGACGCTGATGTCCAGCACCTTGATGCTGCCGTCAATCCGACGCAGCAGCAGCGACTGGCCATCGGGGGTGACGTGCACGCGGAGCTGAGATGGATTGACATCCAAGCTGCCGCTGGTGTGAACCACGGTGGTCCGTGTCAGCACATCGAAAACCACCAGGCGATTGCTGCCGGCGGGGCTGGCATTTCCCCAACTGTAGACGAAGCGGCCGCTGGGAGAACTCGCCAGGCCCACCCGGGCCGTCCCATTGGTCAGGCCGGCGAGCTGCGTGTCAACTACGGTGTTGAAGGTGCTCGACGGAGGATCAGTGAGATCGACGTCGATTACGAACAGTTTTTCGTCTTCCCCTGAGGCGGCTGGCGATCCTGCAACGACATACGCCACCGGACGGCCGGTCGCGGGATGGGGTGCGATGGCAATGCCATCGAGTTGCCCCGGCGTGATGGTTGAACTTGGGCCGACAAGCGGAATCCTGGTTTCGTTCTGACCTGTCAAGATGCTAAAGACGCTGACTGCCGCCGGTCTAAGTTCTTCCACGTAGGCGCGTTGACCATCCGAGCTGACTGCGATTCCCTGGGGCTGAAACCCTATCCGAGTGGCAGGTGTTACGGTCGCGTTGGAGCTTGCGTTCAGTATGGCCAAGGTAGACTCCCCGAAGTTCGTCACCAGGGCTTGATGCACCGGCTGGAATACCGGTGGGCTCGCGATGACAAATTGCCCGCGCAGCATCCCACTCTGTTGCTGGTCAGCAACCGGACCGGCCGACTTGGGGTTGGTGACAATGACGTCACCTCCCTGAGCGGGAACGCCTCCCGGAACGACCGCTTCCAACTCCGTGGCTGAAAGCACGTTCGCGCCAACCCAATCCAGATTGCCGATCCGGACGCGGGCATCGGCGTCGAAGCCGGAACCGGTAACGTGAACAGTGCTGGCGATGTTGTTGACCACAGCGCCCGGAGTCACGCCGGCGATTGTGGGTGCGCTCAATGGCGGCTGTGCCTGAGTCAAGGCTACAGCGATCCCCCGGAGGCTGGAATCCACGCGGAACTGGCTGGTCACAGCATTGGCTGGGTCGTTCAGCAGCTTTCCGGTATCCACCACCGCAATGTTCGACACGGAGGTGCCATTGGCCGTAACGGCGTAAGCCCGGTTGCTGTCTGCCGTGAGTGCAATCTCAACAAAGCTGTTTGCATCAAGCGAGCTAGCAGATGGGAAAGGCAGGGTTGCATTTGCGCCGGGCACAAGCTGGCCGAAGGCAGATGACCCGGGATTGAGATCCATCACCTTGATCAAGGGGATGCTCCCGAGGTTCAGACAAACGACGTAGGCGTAGATGCCGTCGGGATCTCCAGAGCTGCGAGTGACCGCCATCGCCGCACACAAGGACCCGAGACTCACGGCCTGGAATGTCCCGGTGTTCGTGTTGATGATGAGCGACTGCGCGGCCCCGATCCGGGTCGCCACAACGGTGTTCCCGTCCGGGGTTCCCGCAATGGAGGAATCCAACGGCGCTTGACCGATATTGGAACCGACGATTGTTGAAACCGCATACGAGGTCAAGTCAATGACCACGACCGGCAGCGGCACAAGCCCCGAGGAACTGGTCGCTCCTTGCGGGTTCAGATAGGCTCGGTTGCCCGCGATCACCACGGGGCCGAGTAGGATGTCATTCTGGGCTGGATTGTCCCCGACCTGGCCATTGAGATGAACTCGCTCGAGGACGCTCAGGGTTGCCGTGTCCACGATGGCGACCTCTTCCTGGTACGGAGCATTCAGCGGAACCACCAGGCGAGTGCCATCTGCATTCAAAGCCAGGTTGCGCGCGCGTAGGTGGCCTATGCGCGCCACCTCGGCGTTGATGGTCAAGTCAATCACGGAAACGTAGTCTGAGTTGAGATTCGCCACAAACGCCAGGCGACCATTGGGTGAGACTACGACGGCGTCAGGATTCACACCCGTGGTTACGGCCCCCGCTGGGGCGTCGTCAGAGACGTTGAAGCTGCGCAGCGTGGACGTTGGCCGATCCACCACCACGTACCGCTCAGCGGCTTGCCCAGAAGCCACAGGGGGCGCGAAACAGAGCAGAGCGAGTGAGCCGAGCAAAGCAACAAGGATGCGGTCCGTGGCCCTGCTTCGCTTCTCCATAGTGAGATCTCCGATGGCTTGAAGGAATCCGAGTTTCCGATCGACGAGTTCTGCCCTCGCGCGGTTTCCCTCTGCCGCCGCCCGGCTCACTTGCGGAACGAAATGTGGAACCGGATGTAAAACCGGCCGCGATCCTCGGACTGCGTCTTCCCCTTGACCGTAAACTGGCGACTCAGCCGGGCCACGTTGCGCGCTCCGCCGGAGTCAGACATGCTCGGCTCCATGGTCCAGGCGACGCAGGGAGCGTTGGGGTCGGAGGCATTGCCGCTGACCTCGCTGCACGTGACCTTGAGGTCGTTGGTCTCTGGGAAGGTTGCCCGATCCATAATCAGCCGGTACGTATCGCCTCCCCACTTGAATGCGAAGATCACCGGGCAATTGAGGATGCTGTTCAGGCCCTTCATGCCCCCGATGCTGGCCGGCGTCACCTGGTGACACTTGCTGATGTAGCGGGCGTGCACCGCGGCGTAGGCGAAGGGAGGCACGGCGCTGGCATCCACCGGCTCGCGGAGGTCCACCACGATGGCGCGCACGGAAGAGCCTGACGTGTCCAGCTCCCAGTCTCCCGCGCCGGTTCCGATGCCGCCACCCTGCAGCCGGGAGACCACGCCGTCCACACCGTTCGTATAGTCGCCCACCAGGTCGCTCTGCCAGCGGCTGTTGGGGACGGTCGCGTCGGCAAGGATCCCGCTGCCGTCGATAGTGGAAACTACGGGCACCACGGGCAATGGCTTTCCGGCACGGGCTGTGATGGCCAACCCGACCAGGCCGACCGCCAGCACAATCGCTCGTGCGCTCTTCGTTGTCTTCAGGTCGAATCCTTTGCGGCGGGCGGTAGGCATGATGGTTTTTCCCTCGGTCCGCACTCTGAGGCTGGGGCAAAGGGGTGTCAATGACGGGGCCATGAAATCAATATGACGAGCCAAATCGCTGACACTAAGGAGGATGGGCGAGCGTCTCGACAAGAGCGTGGCGGGGCTGCCGTCCTGAGGCATACAATCCGACCCACCCAGGTGAGTGGATGGCGTCCCGCCTGACCACTGAAGTGCAAGTGTCTCCACGCAGGTACCGCTTCGCCAGCTATGAGTTGGACGCGCGAACCGGGGAACTCCACAAGCTGGGAATGCGTTTGCGGCTGCAGGAGCAGCCCCTGCAGGTCCTGCTGGCGCTGCTGGAGAATCCCGGCGAAATGGTCAGCCGGGAGCAGCTCATCGCGCGCCTGTGGCCCGCGGGCACGTTTGTGGACTTCGATCTCGGCCTGAATGCCGCGGTGCGCCGCCTGCGCGACCTGTTGAACGACACCGCGGAGAATCCCCGCTACATCGAGACCCTGCCCCGCCTGGGCTACCGCTTCATCGCCGCCGTGGAGGTCGTCGCGGAGCCGGAAGCTGCGGCTCTGCTCTCGCCCCAAGGGGTGCCGGACGAGAAGCAGGCAACGCCTGCTGTTTCCTGGCGCTGGGGCCCACGGGTAGCAATCGCGGCCGGGCTGCTCCTGTTGGCTGCGGCAATCGGACTTGGCGCCTGGCGGTGGACGCAGCCGCACGCCGGGGTTGAGTTCTCCCAGCGCGACTGGGTCCTCATCAGCCAGTTCGAGAACCGCACCGGCAAGCCGGTGCTGGATGGGACACTGGAGTACGCGTTGGAGCGCGAGCTAAGCAATTCCCGCTTCGTGAAGGTCGTGCCTCGGCAGCGTATTCAGGATGCTCTGCGCCTGCTGCGCAAGCCAGTGGATGCGAAGCTCGATGCAGCCCTGGGCCGCGAAGTTTGCCTCCGTGACGGCGATATCCAAGCCCTGCTTACCGGCCGGGTGGAGAAGCTGGGCTCCACCTACGTGCTGAGCGTGCAAGTCGTGGACCCGGCACGGGGCGTCACTTTGGCCAGCTTCAGCGAAGAGGACCGGGCCGATACGGAACTGGCATCGGCGGTCCGCCGCCTTTCGAGCCGCGTCCGAGAGGCGCTGGGCGAGGAGCCGCGGCAGGTTAAGGAGAGCGTGGCGCGGCTGGAGAAGGTGACCACGCCGTCGCTCGCGGCCTTGCAGCTCTACTCCCGAGCCAACGATTGGATGGTCCGGAGCAATGGGCAGTGGTCGGAAAAGGAGTTTACGGCCATGCAGGGTCAAGCGGCGGCCCTGCTGCAGCAGGCTCTCGCCGTCGAGCCGGACTTTGCCTCCGCCCACCTTCTGTTGGCGTGGTCGCTGGATAATGTCGGGCGCCGCAAAGAAGCGGCGCCTCATTTCCGCCGCGCTTTTGAACTTGTCGGCACCGTGAGCGACCGGGAGAGGCTCTTCATCCAAGGCAGCTACCACCACGCCTCAGGAGACGGGGAGCGTGCGCGGCAAGCCTACGAAGCGCTGCTGGCCTTGTACCCGGACGATTTCTGGACGGTGAATAATCTGGTCAGTATTTACGTGAAGCAGCAAAGGATCAGCCCCATCTCGGAGCTGGTGGCCCGCCGCGCCGACCTCAGACCCAGGGACTTCCGTTCCAACTTTTCCGCCTGGAATTGGCTCGTGGACCACAAGCGAGGCGAGCGTGCCCGCGTCTACCACGCTCGGGCGCTGGCGCTGGTGAATCCGGGGCTCGAGCACGAACAACCAGCGGCGATTGTGGAACTTGAAGCAGCTCCGTTTTACGATGCATGGGTTCGCGCGGATTTCAAGACTGCGGCCAACGAAGCACAGAAGCTGCGAAATAAGGCTGACCTCCGCACCGGTGACTTGGGTCAAGCCACGATCTTCCAGCTCTGTGAGGAGCTCTGGCTCTTGGGGAGGCTGCACGAGGCCGACCAATGGGTGGACTCGATTTCAGACCCCGGAGAGCGAGCTTTTGCCAAAGTGGGCTTAACCGAGGCTCGCCAGGACGTCCGGGCCCTGCGCGCCGCTCTGCTGGAACAGTTGAGACTGAAAGCCGAGGTTGGGCCCAATACTGTGGCGCGGCTGGCGCGCGCAGGCCTTGTGCGCGAGGCGCAGGGTGCTATGAGAATCTACGCTCACCCTTATCCCGCCGACGCGGATTTTGCCGGCGGCGAAATCGCCCTGGCCCAGGGCCGCTTGCCCGAGGCGGTTACGAAACTGAGCGCCGCAGTGGGGGCTTATCGGGAACATGAGTCGAAGTACGAGCTGCTTGCCGCAATGGCATTGGCGAGAGCGCTGGAACGCCAGGGGAAAGCTGAAGAGGCGATCCGCGTGCTCGCTCCGGAGGTGGAGTCGGCGGATGTTCCGTATACCATGA
>CBRAFF010000019.1:0-11986 GCA_967755155.1 uncultured bacterium | reverse complement strand
AGAAGTGGCGCCTCGACGGCCGCCCTCTGCTCTCTGCGGACGACGCCCGCGAGTTCCTGGAGTCGGTCGGCTTCTGCCTGATGTATCCGGTGAAGCCGCCGCTGCTCGTGCCCACCTTCCTCGGCGCCTGCGCCGGCTCGGAGGCGAACCTCCCCGCCCGCCCCCAGGCCTACGACAACCCGCTCGCCCGCCAGGCGGAAGCGTGGGTGCTCGACATGCTGCGCCAGCGCATCGCCTTCGAGACCAACCTCTTCGGCGAGACTCCGATGCTGCTCGCCGCCTCCGTCCTTCCTTATTTCTATGCGCTGGTCGGCGACCGCAATCCCAGGCCGGAGCCGAAGAAGGACTCGGGCGCGGCCCAGCTCTCGCCCCTGGCACGCGACACCTGGGCAGAGTTGCATAAGAGCGGCCCTCTGCGGAAAGCCCGGCTGCGCGAGCTCCTGGGCGGAGCGCCCTCGGACGCCGCGCTCGACCGCGCCCTGGGCGAGTTGGGCGCCTCGCTCAAGATCGCGCGCGTGGACCAGAGCCCCGGGGCCGGCGCCACCTGGGAACTGCTGCACCGCTGGGCGCCGGAAGCGATCCAGGAGGGCATCGGATTGTCGGTCGCCCAGTCGCTCTCCGCCCTGGTCTCCCGCTACCTGGAGTGCGTGGTCGCGGCAGAAGCCAAAGAAGTGGAGGAGTTCTTCTCCCGGCTCGCCCCCCGCTCCCGGGTGCGGGAGAGCGTCAACGCGCTGCTGGCCGCCCGCGAGCTGGCCTTCGTTCCCGTCGGCGCAAAGACGCTCATCCAGATCGCCCCTCCGCGCCCGCCCGTCACCTTCCGCCGCGTGCCGCCCGCTCCCCCATCCCGTGAAAAAATGGTTCGCGGGAAAATGGGACCCGGGAAAATCCCGCGCGGGAGAGCCGTGCGCGAGAAAACGGTGCGCGAGAAACCAGTGCACAAAAAAACCTGGCGCCAGAAGACAGCGAGCGATAGAACAACGCCCCGCCCGCCGCGGCGCCCCGCCCCAGGCGCCCGCGGGCGCCGCCCAGACAGGAAGCCATGACCCCCAGGACCCAGCCACGCGCCGGCCGCCCGGTGATCGCCATCGACGGCCCCGCCGGGGCGGGGAAGAGTTCCCTGGCCTTGCGCCTGGCGCGCAGGCTCGGCTACATCAACATCGAGTCCGGGGGCATGTACCGCGCGCTGGCGCTCAAGGCCATCGAGCAGAGCGTCTCCCTCGACGACGAAGCCGCGCTCGCCGCCCTGGCCCGCAAATCGCGCATCGAATTGAAGCCCGGAGCGAACGGCAACCGCGTGCGGCTCGACGGCCGCGACGTCTCTCGCCGCATCCGCCGCCACGACGTGACCGACGCCGCCTCGCGCCTCTCCGTCCATCCCGCGGTGCGCCGCTGGATGGTCGCCCGCCAGCGCGAGATGGGCGTCCGCGGCGGCGTCATCATGGAAGGCCGCGACATCGGCACCCGCGTCTTTCCCCGCGCTGAAGTCAAGATTTTCCTCGACGCCGCCCCCGAGGTCCGCGGCCGGCGCCGTTTGCGCCAGCAGCCGGGGAAGGCCGCGCAGGCTGCGAAGAAGGTCCTCGACGAACTCCGCCGCCGCGACCTCCGCGACCGCTCCCGCGCTCACTCTCCCCTGGTCCCCGCCCCGGACGCCGTCGTGCTGGATTCCACCGCTCTCTCCCTCCGCCAGGTGGTGGCCCGGGTCGAGGCTCTGCTGGCGGAAAGGCTCTCCGCGGCCCCTTCCCGCCGTCGTCCGCGGACCCGCCGGCCCCGCTGACCAAAAGCGGAAAATAGGCCTACGCCACTGCCTCCGATTTTCGGCCAAGACTTGCCTTTCCTTTGGTATACTGCCCCCACTTTTTGGAGGTTTCCCAGGAGTCACAGTTTTGCCCCGGAAGGCCCCGCAGGGGGTCGGCCCCGGAGCGGGACACCTCGGCCAGACTCCCCCCTTGGACTGGCCGCGTCTTGCCCAAAATCAGTGCGATAGTTTCGGAGTGCGCCCTTGTTCCTGATCGAGGATTTGACGGCGTTGGTGGTCTGGTTGCTGGCGACGGTGCTGGCCATCAACCTGCTTTTCCTGGTCTTCGTCTTCTACCGCCGCGCCGCCCGCAACCGCTACTATCGGGCCAAGGATGCGGCGCGCGAGCGCTACCGCAACGTCCTGTCGCAGTTCGCCAGCGGTGAGATCACCACCCAGCAGGCCGCCGAGGCGCTGCGCGGCGCCTCCGGGGAAGCCGCCCGCGACGCCGTGCAGGAGCGCCTGCTCGCCTCCGCCGATCCCTCCAACGTCGAGCACATCAGCGAGCTCTTCTTCGCCCTGGGCTATGTGGACCGCTGGGCGCGCACCGCCTTCGGGCGCAGCCCCGCCGCCCAGCTCAAGGAGCGCTCCCTCCGCAAGGAGCACCCGGCCATCTCCACCGCCCAGCGCAAGAGCATGTGGAACTTCCTGCACCGCACCCGCTTGTTCTCCGTGCCCCGCGCCCTGGCCGTCGATCACCTGGGGAACCTGGCCCCCGAGTACGCCCAGGTCTTCATCGCCGAGGCCCTGCACGACCCTTCCAGCCAGGTCCGCCGCGTAGCCGTCGGCGCCATGGGAAAGAACCGCCACCCCGTGGCCATTCCCCTGCTGCTGGAGGAATTGCGCAAGGCCATTGATGAGGGCAACGACATTTCCCTGCGCACCACCAAGTCTGCCCTGGTCTGTTACAACCTGGAGGACATCCCGCACTTCCTGCCCTTCATGAGCCATCCCAGCCGCCGGGTGCGCTTCTTCGTGGTCGATGCCATCCGCGAGATCTGCGACAAGTCTTCTCGCTTCGCTCCCATCTCCACCCAGTCCTCGGCCTCCGGCACCACCCGCCTGGGCATCAAGCGCGACGACCTGGGCCCGGAGATGCGGCAGGTCTTCCTCACCAAGGTGGTCTCAGACACCTTCGCCGACGTGCGCGCTCGCGGCGCCGCCGTCATCGCCCACTTCCGCGATGCGCAGGCCACCGACGCCTTGCGCAAGCTCCTGGCCGACGAGAACGAGTTCGTCCGCCTGCACACCGTCCGCGTCTGCAACGACGTCTTTTACTCCGACCTGGTGCCCGACATCGTCCGCTGCCTGGCCGACACCAAGTGGCGCGTGCGCGAGGGCGCGGCCCAGACGCTCAACGCCTTCGGGCACCGCGGCATTAACGAGCTCTTCCGCTACTTCATCGTGGCCAAGGACCGCTACGCCGCCGAGCAGATCATGGAAGAGATCCAGCGCACCGGCCTCATCCGCGGCATCCTGGAAGAGCTCTCCCAGGGCGGCGAGGAAGCCGGCCTGGCCCAGGACGTCTGCCGCAAGATGGCGCTCATGGGCAAGACCACCCTGCTCAACCAGGCCCTGGCCGCCAACATCGCCCCCGAGGCCCGCATCCTGCTGATGGAGGCGCTGATGGAAGCGCCGACCACCGAGTTCCTCAACCTGCTGACCACGCTTTCCAAGAAAGATACCGGCCCGGTCGGGGCCAAGGCCGGTTCGCTGTTGCGCCAATCGACGCAGCGAGGTCCTGCGCCGCCCCCGAGGGGATGAAATGCACAATATCGCTCTCCAATTCCTGGACTACTGCAACACGGTCATCCTCATCTACTTCGTGGTCACCAACCTCGTCTACACCGTGCTCATGCTGCTGTCCCTCTACGCCGTGTCGCTGCACTCCAAGTTCGCCCGCCAGAAGGGCTACGCCGATATCTCCGATTCTCCCGTCACCCCGCCCGTGGCTCTCATCATCCCCGCCTTCAACGAGCAGGATGCCATCGTGCAGACCGTGCTCTCCGTGCTCGAGCTGAACTATCCGGAGAAGGAAGTCATCGTGGTGGACGACGGTTCCACCGACGGCACCATCGCCCAGCTGGTCAAGCAGTTCCAGCTCACCCGCATGGACTTGATCTACCGCCCCTCGCTGCCCGCCAAGCTGCCCACCGCCTTCTACTTCAACCCCGACCGGCCCGAGCTCATCGTGGTCTCCAAGCCCAACGGGGGCAAGCCGGACGCGCTCAACGTGGGCATCAACATGGCCCGCAGTCCCTACTTCTGCACCGTGGACGCCGATTCCCTCATCGAACGCGACGCCCTGCTGCGCCTGATCGCTCCCATCGTCCACTCCAGCATCCGCACCGTGGTCTCGGGCGGCGTGGTGCGCATCGTCAACGGCTGCACCCTGCGCGAGGGACGCATCGCCGAGATCGACCTGCCCAAGACCTGGGTGGAGCGCTGCCAGGTGGTCGAGTACATCCGCGCCTTCCTCTTCGGCCGCCCGGGATGGAACTTCCTGAACGCCACCTTCATCGTCTCCGGCGCCTTCTGCCTGATGGAACGCGATACCACCATCCAGGCCGGCGGCTTCTCCACCGACACCGTCACCGAGGACATCGACGTCATCGCCACCATCCACCACTTCATGCGCGAGAACAAGCGCCAGTACCAGATGGTCTTCACCACCGACCCCATCTGCTGGACCGAGGCCCCCCGCACCCTCTCCATGCTAGCCCGGCAGCGCCGCCGCTGGCAGCTCGGCCTCATGCAGACCGTCATGAAGCACAACAAGATGATCTGGAGCCCGCGCTTCGGCCTGCTGGGCATGTTCAGCATGCCCTTCCACGCCTACATCGAGGCCGTGGGCTGCGTCATCGAAGCCTTCGGAACCTTCCTGGTGCCCTTCTCCTTCATCGTCGGCGCCATGCCCCTCCCGCTGTTCCTGCTCATCATCTTCCTGGCCGTGGGATACGGCACCCTGCTCTCCATGGGCGCGGTGCTCCTGGAAGAGACCACCTTGCACCGCTATCCCCGCCTCAAGCACGTGTTCATCCTGATGGTCTACGCCATCTTCGAGAACGTCGGCTTCCGCCAGATCGTGACCCTGTTCCGCGCCCAGGGCGTGTTCCGCTACTTCACCGGCCTGCGCAAGTGGGAGCACGTCGAGCATGAGGGCGCCGCGCCCCGCGTCGCCGTCGCCAGAGGTCAAGCATGAGACGCCAGAGCCTGCTCACCAACCGCGTCATCCTCGGCATGGTGATCTTCTTCCTGGCCGTCGCCTTCTGGAACTTCCGCGTCCGCGAGCAGTATCAGCCCCTCTACAAGGAAGGCGTGGTCGACTATCAGAAGGGCCTGTACTCCGACGCCCTGGACAAGTTCAGCCGTGCCTACAGCATCAACGCCAACGCCCAGGACGTCATCCTCATGATGGGCTGGACCAACCTCAAGCTGCGCCGCTTTGAGGAGGCCGGCTACTACTTCAACCGCGCCCTCAAACTCGATCCCAACACCGAGGAGGCCCGGCTGGGCGCCGGCTTCGTCGCCCTGGAGACCGGCCGCGGCACCATGGACGAGCGCGTGCTCTCCGAGCTGCTGGCTCGCGACCCCGACAATCCCAGCAAGAAGGTGCTGGTGGCCGGGGCCTTGGTGCGCATTGGAAAGCACATGGAGGCCGCGACTCTCTACAAGGGGTTGAGAGACGACAAGGACTATGGCAAGGCCGCCCAGTCCGCTCTGGACGCCATGTTCGGGCTGGCCGGCTTCAACGATCCCATTCCCGACCGCCTGGCCCCGGCTTCCAAAGCCGCCCAGACCCAGGTCCGCTTTCGCGCCGCCGATGGCGCCATCTGGCAGCAGGCGGGCGCAGGATGGGAGAAGTTCTATGTGGCCGGCGTGAACCTGGGCCCCGCCGCCCCCGGCTTCTATCCCGGCTCGCCTCCCACCCGGGCAGACACCTACGCCGACTGGCTGAGCAAGGCCGCTCAGGCCAACGCCAACACCGTCCGCGCCTATGGCCTGATGCATCCCGCCTTCTACCGCGCTTTCCGCCATCACCGCGACGGGGGCGGCAAGCTCACGCTCTACCAGCAGATCGCCGTCGACGTCCCGCCCGGCAATGATCTGTTCGACCCCAAGTTCATCGAGGACATCAAGACGGACATCCGCCACACCGTGGATGCGCTGCACGGTCGCGCAGAAGTCCCGCCCCGTTCCGGCAAGAGCGGCGGCGTGTACGACGGGGACATCGCTGCCTACGTGAGCGGCATCCTGTTCGGCCGCGAGTTCGATCCCGTGGTCACCACCCAGACCAACCTCTCCAACCCCAGCAAGAAGAGCTACGATGGCAAGTACGTGGGCGCAGTGGATGCCACCCCCACCCAGGTCTGGGTCGCCGAGATGATGGATTATCTGGTGGCCTATGAGACCGATACCTACAACGCTCAGCACCCGGTGGCCATGGTCAACTGGCCCCGCACTGATGGCCTGTATCACCCCTCCGAGTCCGGCCGCACCAACGCCGCCGGCCTCGACGAAGCCAAGTTCCGCGTGCAGCCCGCTTTCCAGGCTGGCCTCTTCGCCTCCTACCACGTCTACCTGCACTCCCCCGAGTTCATGGTCCTGGATTCCACCTATGCCAACGGGCGTGACAGCCTGGGGGTGAACCCCATCGCCGCCTATCTGCGCGACCTGCGCGCCCACGTCCCCTATCCCCTGGTGGTCACCGAGTACGGCGTCTCCGACGCCATGGGCGTCCTCGACTACCTGCCCAACGACTGGAACCACGGCGGCAACAACGAGGTGGAGCAGGCCCAGATCCTTTCCCGCCTCACCCGCGGCATCCGGGAGTCGGGCTGCGCCGGCGGCGTGGTCTTCGAGTTGCTCGATGAGTGGTACCCCTTCGACCGCGTCTATGCGGATTTCCAGAATCCCCGCGACCGCGCCACCCTCTGGCTCAACGAGCTCGACCCGCGCAAGCACTATGGCCTGGTGGGATACCGCACCAGCAAGTCGCAGCTGTTCAGCCCAGACTCGGCCGGCTGGCAAACCGCTCAGGTCCTGTACACCGGCTCCGGCGCCGTGCGCTCCGTCCGGGCGGCCGCCGATGAAGCCTTCCTCTATCTCCGCCTGGATGCTCCCTGTCCCGACTGCGCCGCTGCTCCCGGCCCGCGCCCCGCCGAATCCTCCGGGTATGTCATCGCCATCAACGCCGCCCCCTCCCTGGTGGGAGTGCAGCAGCTCCCCTTCGGCGGCCTGCGCCTCCCCGAGGGCGCCACCGCCCTCATCCGCATCGGCGACCCGGCCACCACTCGCCTGCTGGTTGCCGATGCCTACAATCCGTACCAGACCGCCTCCGACGGCAAGCTGGTGCTCAAGACCTCCTTCGCGCCTCGTTTGCAGGAATCCGGCGCCTTTGAGGCTCTGAACTTCCCCCTGCATCCCAAGCGCGCCGGTCGCGGCGTCAACCTCGCCGAACAGCGCTATGACGCCTCCGCCTTGCGCTTCGGAAACCCCGACCCCGCCAGTAACGACTTTGATTCCCTGGCCGAATGGTTCTACGACGCCCGCAACAAGGTGATTCTGGTGCGGATCCCCTGGGGTAAACTTTTCGTCACCGATCCCTCCAGCTTGCAGGTCTTCTACGGGTTCGACGATGCGGGGGTGCTGAAGAGCGTGCCCAGTTCCGGCGTCTCGGTCAGCGTCTTCGCGGTCCAGGGTCCGGCCGGGGGAGATTGGAACAGCCTGCGCGTGAGCGAGAGTTTTCCCGCGGTCTCCGGCGGCAGCATCGGCCGGGCGCAACGGTTGGCCTGGGACAAATGGAACAGCTGGCGTCCCGAAACCTATCCTCAGACTTATTTGAAGAGGGCATACCATGAAGTACAAAAGGACTTTGCAGATCTCAGCCATCCACAAGCTGCTCCTGCTGGTGGCCGGACTGGCGCTGGCGCTGGCCGCCGCCCCGGCGCAGGCGGCGGAACCCGGTAGCCGCGCTCTGCTGCTGCAGGGCGACCGCTTTGCCGCCCAGGGCAAGTGGGACTCGGCGCGCTCGGCCTACGTACGCGCCCTCGAGGCCGGAGCCGTCCTCGACCAGGACTTCCTCCGCTGCCGCAACCTGGGCCGCGCCTACATGAACGGCAAGTCCCCGGATAACGCCGAAGCCGCCCGCTGGCTCACCCGCGCCCTCGAACTCCGCCCCAAGTCCCAGGACACCCGTCTGCTGCTGGCCCGCGCTCAGACCGAGGCTGCCGATTACAAGGGCGCCGCCGAGCATTACGGCCAACTGGCCAAGGCCCAGCCCGCCAATACCAAGTATCTGCTGGCCTGGTCCAACTCCCTCTTGCGCAGCGGCGATCCCGAGCAGGCCATCTCCGTGATGCAGGACTACATGCGGCGCAACCCCTCCAACACCAGCATGCGCCTGGAGTTCGCCCGCCTGCTCGCCTTTGCCAAGAAATACGAGGACGCCGAGAGCGAGTATCAGCGCGTCCTCAAGGCCGATCCCGCCAACGCCTCGGCCCTCATCGGCCTGGCCAAGCTCAGTTCCTGGCGCGGCAACTTCCCCCGCGCCGTCGAACTCTACGACAAGGTGCTGGCCCGCAATCCCCAGAACTATGACGCCGCCGTCGGCAAGGCCTTCACCCTCATCTGGATTGGACGCAAGGACGAAGCTCACGCCATGCTCGAGACCCTGGCCCAGCGCAATCCTTCCGACAAGGAAGTCGCCGCCGCCCTCGATCGGCTGGAGACGCCCCCCGCCGAGGTCGCGGTGCAGCTTCCCAAAGCGCCCGCCGCCCCGCCCGCGCCCCCCAGCCCCATCCCCGGCCTGCTGGCCGCTGCCAGCGCCGCCAATTCCCGCGGCGACTATGACGAGGCCCTGCGCAACTACCGCCAGGTCCTGGTGCTCAACCCCAACTACACCGAGGTCAAGCTGCAGGTCGCCCGCGTCCTCTCCTGGCAGAAGAAGTACGACGAGTCGGCGCAGCAGTACGACACCGTCCTCGCCGATAATCCCGCCAATCTGGTGGCCCGCCGCGAGAGGGCCCGCGTCCTCTACTGGGCCCGCAACTACGATGCCTCGCTCCCCGAGTACGCCCGCGTCCTCCAGGAGGCGGAGACCGCCATGCAGGCCAACCCCGCCGACCCGCCCGTCCCCGTCAACGACGTGCGCCTGGAATACGCCCGCGTGCTCTCCTCCAATAAGCAGTATGACGAGGCTCTGAACCAGCTCAACCTGCTGGTCCCTCCCGGCCAGGCGCCCCAGCCCCAGGACACTTCGGTCCTGGTGGAGAAGGGCCGCATCCTGGGCTGGCAGAAGAAATACGACCAGTCCCTCCAGGCCTATGACCAGGCCCTGGTACTCGACCCCAACGACGCCAGCGCCCGCCTGGGCAAGGCCCAGGTGCTGTACTGGTCCGGCAAGCAGAGCGAATCCGCCACCCTGTTGCGCCCCCTGGTGGCGGAGCAGCCGCAGAACGCCGACGCCAACTTCATGCTGGCTTCCATCGAACGCTCGAAAGGCCGCCCCGGTCGCGCCCTCGAACTGCTCGACCAGAACCCCAGCCCGGTCGCCAAAGAGCTCAGTAGCAGCCTGCGCCAGGACATGCGCCCCGTCCTGCGCTTCCGCTTCGGCTTCGGGAACGACCAGGAGATCGACCTGCGCCTCTTCCCCCTGCCGCCCCGGCAGACCGAGGTCACTCTGAAGGCCCTGCGCTACAGCGTGGCCCTCGACTTCAACATTCATCCCAACGTGCGCATGTCGGTCTCCAACACCGTGACCCACGGCCTCACCAGCAGCGCCTTCATGGGAAACAAAGGCGGGCAGGAGGCCATCGCCACCGAGACCGAGGCCAAAATCGCCTTCAAGGTCAACCGCTGGCTCTCCATGATCCTGGGCGCCGGCGCCGGCACCACCGGCAACGGCCTCTTCTGCACCAACTCGCCGCTCTGCACGGTCAACCTGCAGGACGGCCGCCAGGTCCAGTTCATCTACGACATCCACCCCATCATCACCTACAAAGACTTCCGCATGGACATCTCGGAGAGCCGCCACACCGCCCCCTACACTCCGCTCGCCTCCCATTCCAACGTGGTGGTTCGCTCCGAGTCCGTCTCCTGGAACTACTTCTGGCGCCAGCGCCTGCGCTTCGGCGGCGGCTTCGACCACGACACCTACTACGTCAACAGCCCGGTGGACGTGGACAGGAGCACCTTCTCCAACGGCGGCTACGCCTTCTTCACTCCCCTCATCTATCGCAGCGACAAGCTCACCCTGGAGGGCGGCGTCCGCTACGAGGTCTACGCTTTTGACCAGAGTGCCGACACCTTCTCCGCCGGCTTCTATTCTCCTCAGTCCAACCAGCGCTACGGCGCCACCGGACGCGTCCTCTGGAACCCCCACCCCAAGGTGTCCTTCGACTTCGACGGCTTCACCGGTCCCAAGCGCTCCATCTCCTTCGATCCCAGCCCCAGGGGCTGGAGCTGGGTGGGTAGCTTCTCAGGCGATGTCCTGTTCAAGCTGGGCCGCTTCCAGCCCTTTTTCGGTTACGGCTACTCCAACTCTCCCGGCGCGACCTTCCAGACCACCACGCCCACCACCGTTCCCATCTCGTACACGGTGCATTCCTTCAGATTCGGCTTCAGCTATCGCTTCTAAACAAGACCGGGGAGCCATTCCGGATTTTCGGAAGGCTCCCCGGTTTTTTGTCTTCAGGAGGGGAACGGAGCTGCGGGCTAATGCCCCGGCGGTGGCGGGGCTGGGTTCTGGGGTCGCGTGGCCTGCGCTGCCTCAAAGACGGCTTGCACCCGCCGGTCGGTCAGGAACCCGTGCACATACACCGGTCCCGGCTGGGTCTTCAGGTAATCCACCACTTGCTGCACCTGCGCGGCATCGATGGGCTCGCTGTGCACCGGGAAGCGCATGGAGTGGAAGCCATAGAGCTGCGACCACAGCGCTTCTTTCAGGATCCACGGGGCGTCGCCCTTGTGGTGCTCGTCCAGCAGCGAGACCATTTCCTTCACCCCCGCCGCCCGCAACAGTCCGATCTCCTCGTCGGTGGGATAGGGGCCGAGGATCAGCCACTTGTCCACCCGCAGCAGCGCTCCCCGCTCGAACTTCTCCTTGGTCATGCTGGTGTAGAAGGGGGCGCCGCCGCCGCCCAGGGCCGCGTCCAGCGCCCAGCTCCAGTTCCCGTTGCGGATGCCCACCACGAACACCCTGTGGTCCGCCTGGCGCACGTAGTCGGCCAGGTTCTGCACGTCCCGCGCGCTGGGCGAGCTCGGGTCCAGCGGCATGGAGGTGAAGCGCAGCCCCGAGTCCTTGCAGACACTCTTCGCCTTCTCCTGGAATCGCTGATGGCTGGGCTGCTTCGGGTCGAGGATGGAGACTACCTCCCGTACCCCGGTGCGCAGGATGCTCCCGTACCACTCCTCGTCGCTGGGGAAGGGGCCCACCACGATGCGCTTGTTGTCGTAGGTCATCAGGATTCCCCGGTCGAACGCCACGGGAAGCAGGGCGCTGATGACCTGGTCTCCCTCGCGTCCCTCCAGGACGATGGCCCGCACCAGGTTGGTGCGGTGCGTCCCCAGGTAGCAGTGCACGTAGTAGCGCTTTCCGCTGCCTTGCACCAGCTTTCGGATCTCGTCGCGCGCCTCGTGGTTGTCCGCGATCCACGGCAGCATGGGAAAGTGGTAGAGCCGGATGCCCGCCTGCCGCGCGTTGGTTTCCTCCCGCGCGATCAGCACCGTCTCAAAGGGGATAGTGGGATGCAGCAGGGAGATCACTCCGTCGTATCCCTCCGCCTTCAGCTTCTGCAATTCCGGCAGCTCCGGGTAGGGCCCGAAGGTGAAGCGGCTGGTCACCTCCCGTACCTGGCCCTGCCGGGAGGTGATCACCGCGAACCCCGTGTTGAGAAAGGCCGCGAACACCAGCCCCGCCGCCAGCACGCTCGCTCCCGCGATCCCGTAAGCCAGCCGCGGCCGTGGCGGCGCCGGGTTCACCACCTTGCGGTAATAGACCAGCGTCACCACCAGCGCGATGACGAACCATCCATAGACCATCGGCCCCAGGGTGCGGTCGATCCCCGCCTGCGACCATCCCATGGTGATGAACCAGTGCTCCAGCGGCACCATCAGGAACATCAGGAAGCTGCCGCCGCCGGCAAACCCGAAGCTCCCGAAAAACACGAATCCCAGCAGCCATTTTTGCCA
>CBRAFF010000018.1:0-11998 GCA_967755155.1 uncultured bacterium | reverse complement strand
GTGGGGCGCAGGGCGTTGTTGGCGCGCTCGCCGTGCGGCACTACTTTGTTCAGGCCGTCGGCGGCGCCGCGCTGTAAGAGGACCACCAGCCGTTTCTTGCCGGCAGCCGTCTCCGCGGCGAAAGCCGCGCGCCGCAGGAATCCGGGCACCGCCGTGGTGGCCACGATTGCCAGTGCGCCGTTCTTCAGGAATACGCGCCGAGTGATGGACATAAGCCTCTAGCTCCTAGCTCTGCCGGGGCTGAAGCCCCGCGTTGTTCTCGTCCCCTTACGGCACGGCTAAAGCCGTGCCCTGATACGGTGCGCGGGCGAGTCGCCCGCGCCTACAACTTGTAGTCTGCACGCGGGCGAGTCGCCCGCTTCCACACAAGCGTTATCTCCGCTGAAACTCCGGCGAGCCCAAAATCAATCCGGCGATCACGCCCAGGTGGGGAGCGCGCTGGGGATCGTCGAGCAGGCGCCCGCTGACCTTGGGGTCATCCAACTGCTTCTTGATGGTGTCGTGCGTCTGGCGGGAGAGGTCGCCGGAGAGCAGCGCATCCTCGAACAGGGCCAGCGCCGCATCCGACTGTCCGGGCGGCGGCGCGCCACGCAACACGGTCTGCGGGTCGAACCTCACTCCGGGCATGCGGCCGGCGCCCAGCGCCAGCGCGAAGTTCATGCGGCTGAGCAGCGCGTTGGAGTTCACCCAGGCCTCGGCCTTCATGGAGTAGCCGGTGGGCGGCTGCGCGCCGTAGAGCGGCATGCCCATGCGGTTGAGCGCCTGCACCAGCGGCGCGGCGTTCTCCACGTTCACCCCGGTGGCCCGCACCGCGGAGGCCACGAACTCGAGCGGTGTTTTCACCTTGGCGCGATAGGCTTCGGGCGCCCAGAACTCCGGAGACTGGAACAGGGTGCGCAGCACCTGGCGGATGTCGCCGTCCGTCTTGAGGAAGGTCTGCGCCATGCGGTCGACCAGCGCCGGGGGCGGCGCGTCGGAGACGAAGCGCTGCGCCAGCTTGGTGGAGATGAACTTCGCGGTCGCGGGGTGGCGCGCCAGCATCTCCAGCACTTTCTTGCCCTCGCCCTCGCCGCCGTCCGGGATGGTCTGGCCCAGGACCCCCTTGTCGCCGGGCTCGTGCATGCGGCCTTCGTACTCGAAGCCGCCGCCCTGGCGCGGCTGCCGGATGGTCCAGCCGGTGAAGACGCGCGCCACCTCGGTGACGTCCTTCTGCGTGTAGCCGCCATTGACGCCCAGGGTATGCAGCTCCATCAGCTCGCGAGCATAGTTCTCGTTTAGGCCGCGGCGGTTCTGTTGCTGCTGCTGTTGCTGGCGGCGGCGCTCCGATTGGCGGCCCATCGGGTCGTCGCCCGCCGGCGGCATTCCGGTCCCCGCGGGCGGCTGGCCCGTTTGGGGATACCGGTTGCGGCCCATCTGTCCGCCGCCCAAGCCGCCCTGGTTCCTGCGGCGATTGCGCCCGGCGCCCGCCTGTTGGTTCCCGCGGCGCTGGGGGCCGTTTTTCGCGAACTCGGAGTCGGGCCCCACGCTCTGCCAGTTGTCGAGATAAAAAAGCATGGCCGGGCTCTTGGCCGTGGCGAAGAGCATGTCCTTGAACTTGCCCAGGGAGTTGGGGCGGATGACGTCGCGCTCGTAGGCGGTCACCAGGTAGCGGTCCGGCCCTTTGTTGATGAAGACGTTGAAGTGGTTGAACCAGAAGTCGGTCATCACCTCTTCCAGCTGGTTCTGGCTGTAGGCGGCGCGCAGGATCTTGGCCTGCTGCACTTCGCCCACCACCACCGCCTGCGGATTGATGAGGGCGAGCACCGTCTCCCGCTGCTGGGGCGAGAGCTCGCTGAAGAACTTCTCGCGCTCTTCCTGGCTGAAGCCCCGGGCCAGCGCCCGGCGCTGGTCGTTCGACATCTTCATGATCTCCGCCGCGCGCTGCTCCGCAGTCATGTCCAGCATCTCTTCGGCCTTGAGCTCGGCGTACAGGCGGGCCTCGCGACGCCGGGCGCGCTCGGCAGGGTCCATCTGCTGCATGTCGCCTTCGCCGCCTCCGGAAGCAACGCCGGCGTCGCCGCCGGCGCTCGAGCCGGAGGCCGCTTCGCGCTTCTGCTGTTCCTGGCGCGCCTTGTAGCGCTCGATCTGGGCCTGGTAGACGGCGCGGCGCTCCGGGTCCGACGGCATGGGCAGCCGTCCTTCGGCGACCGCGCGGATCAGGAGCGGCGACGGAAACTCCTCCATCATCTGGCGCGGGCTCATCTGCAGGGTGCGCAGCGGGGCCAGGCGGGCTTCGAGGGCCGGGTCGCTCTTTGCCGGGCTGAGCTGCTGCTCGATCCATTTGTCCACGCCCGTGGCGCGCACTTTTTCCACGTCGCCGGGGCGCGGACCGAAGGTCAGGCGGTTCAGGGCGTGCAGCGCGCGCTGCTCCTCTGCCATGCGCGCGGCTCCGCCGGCGCCAGCACTCTTGCTTTTTCCTTTGTCGACGGCGATCAGGGAAGCCGAGGCGCACAGGGCCAGCGCCATCAATGTGAGACGGGTCTTGCGGGATGTAAATCTCATGCGGGGGGCTCCTCAAGGCCCGCGGCGACGGGTCCTTAGGGGTATTCAACACCCGCGGGGGAAAAAGTTGTGGGAGAAGGGCCGGCTAGGCGGAGTAGATGCGGCCGTTGTTGATCTTGTGGTTGAGGGCGGCGGCCATCTGGTCGATATCGGCAGGGGCGATGGTGCAGAGGCCGGCGTCCTCGAGGAAGTTGGGCTTGCCGCGGCCCACGGCGTCGCGCCGCACCTGCACCAGCATGGCCTGGACCACGTTGGGGTCGTACAGCTTGGGGCTGAGCTTGCAGATCTCGCTCAGCGCCCCGCCCACCGACATGGACTGCCGGTAGCTTCGCTCGCTGGTCATGGCGTCGAAGGTGTCCGCCAGGGCCACGATGCGCACCGGCTCCGAGACCTCTTCATGGGACAAATGGTCGGGATAGCCGGAGCCGTCGGAGCGTTCGTGGTGCCAGCGCACTACTTCGGCGATGCCTTTCCAGGGGAACTGCACCCCGGAGACGATCTGGTGGCCGATGACGGTGTGGTCGGCCATCTCGCGGAACTCTTCCGGGCGCAGGGCTGCGGGCTTGTTGAAGAGGGCCTTGTCCACGATGACCTTGCCGATGTCGTGCAGGTACCCGGCGGCGCGCAGGCCGGAGACCTGGGTCTCATCCAGGCCGAGGCCGGCGCCGATGGCGGAGGCGTAGCGTCCCACGCGCAGCGAGTGGCCGCGGGTGTGGCTGTCCTTTACGTCGATGGCGGTGGCGAAGACTTCCAGCGTCTGGTCGTAGAAGTTGTGCAGCGAGGCCAGCAGCCGCAGGTTCTCTGAAACCCGCTGTTGCAGGGAATGCGAAAGCGTGTGGTTGTGCACCGCCAGGGCCACGTAGTGGGAGAGCAGGTGCAGGGCCTCGAACTCCTCCTCGGCGTAGATGGCGTCGCCCTCGCGGCGGCCCAGGGTGACCGCGCCCACCAGGCGCGAGCCCACCTTGAGCGGGGCCACGCACTTGAAGAGCTCCGGCGCCACGTTGCCGTTGGAGCTGAACAAAGTCTCGCAGCTCTTGGCGTTGACGGCTTGGGGCGTTCGCGCGCTGTTCAGCGCGTGCACGTGCTTGGGCAGCAGCGGGATCACCGCCGGCTCCGCGAACAGGGCAAAGCCTTGCGCCGCCACCGAGGAGAGCATGGCGGGCTTGTCGGTGAAGGTGAAGAGGGCAGCCTCCTGCGCGGCCACGGCCTCCATCAGCAGGGCGAGCATGGAGCGCGCCCGCTGCGGAAAGTCGCGGTCGGCGGTCATCTCCGGACCGAGATCGGCCAGCGCCTGGAAGGTTTGCAGCAGGCGCCGGATGTTGTTAGACCTCACGGCCACACGGGTGGCGCGCGAGAAACGCAGAGCACTCAGAGAGTAACATCAGCAGCCTGCTCTGCCCACGTTCCGGCCCCATCCTGGTTAACACCCGGCCCATTACCGAAGTAAGCTGCCTGGGTTACCGCCGGTGCGGGCGGCTCAGAAGCGGTCTCAGAAGTGGTCCTGGAGTTGGGCAAAGCGCTCCAGCACCAGCAGCCGCGAGGGCTCGGGTGGAGCCGGCGCGAGGTGCTCGTGCTCCAGCACCCAGGTCATGTCGTGGGGGACGAAGACGGCGTTGAGCCCGGCGGCCAGCGCCGGGTTCACGTCCGATTTGGGGCTGTTGCCTATCATCCAGGTAGAGCCGGCGGTCAGGTTGTGGCGCGCCAGGGCGTCGCGGTAGACAGCCTGGTCCTTCTCCCGGACGATCTCCACGGCGGAAAAGTGGTGGCGCAGGCCGGAGCGGTCCAGCTTCGCCGTTTGCTCTCCCGGGTCGCCCTTAGACATCAGGATGAGCGAGTGGCGCGAGGCCAGGTAGGCCAGCGTCTCCGCCACGCCCGGCAGAAGCTCCATGGGATGCTCGTTCACGGAACGCGCCAGGGCCCGCAGTTCCGCCTCGCGCTCCGCCCCGGGGAGCGCGCCGGTCAGCCGCTCGCAGGTGCGGACGAGCGCCCGCTCGAAGGCGCAAAGGCCGTAGCCGTGGCTGAGGACGACCTCGCGCTCCACGTCGTCCAGCGTCTGGCGCAGGGCGGCGGGCGCGTGCCCGGTAAAATCCTGGAAGAAACGGGCAATGACCCGCTCGAAGTAGATGTTGTTCTCCCACAGCGTGTCATCGGCGTCGATGAGCAGCGTGAAGGCTCCGTTGTGTGCGGCGGCGGGCATCAGGTGGTGTGAGTTTCATCATATCGTCCTGTGCTGGGAAACCCAAACCGGCGCCGCTTGCTTGCGGCTCTGGTAAAATCCCGGATATGGGCAGGAAAAAAAGCGACCGGAGCAAGGCCGCCGAGGCCGCCTTTCGCGAGCGGCGGCGACACGAGCGGGTGAGCGTCGCCCCCGGCTCCCGAGCCTACGTCACCGACGCCAAGGGGACGCGGCTGGGCAAGCTGCGCATGATCGCGCGCGGTGGGCTGCTGCTGGCCTCCTCGCAGAAGTTCCCCAAAGGGAAGCAGATCTCCCTGCACATCGTGGACGAGACCGAGGGCATCCGCTGCCCCATACGCGCCCAGGTGCGCTATGCCGGGGCGGAGGGCGTGGGACTGCAGTTCGTGGACCTGGACCCGGGAGCCGCGGTCGAGATCGGCATCCTCATCGGCAAGTACTACGCTGCCGACATCGCGCACGCCTAGGAGGTGTGCCATGGACGAGAACCGGCGCAAGTACGAGCGCGTGCACCTTCCTGAATCCGCCGGCATCTACGCCACCGACGACCGGGGAAAGCGCATCGGCGCGGTGCGCGAGCTGGGGCTGGGCGGCATGCTGGTGGACACCTCGCTCGAGTGCCGCGAGGGCGACATGCTGAGCCTGGTCCTGGTGGACGAGAGCGAAGGCATCCGACGCCACCTGAAGACGGTCTCCTGCTACAAGGCTCCCGGCGGCGTAGGCTTCCACTTCCATACGCTGGAACCGCAGGCCGCGGTCGAGGTGGGCGTCATCATCGGCAAGCACCACGCAGCCAAGCAGTAACGCCGGCGTCCTGCAGCCACGAGAGACCCTACTCGACGAAATCCAGCCTGGCCTGGTGCGGGATGATGCCGGCGCGGAAGCCCATGTCGAGCAGGCGGCGCACCGCCTCGCGGCCGTCTTCGCCGTAATCCAGCGTGCGCTCGTTGACGTACATGCTCACGAACTTGTTGGCCAGCTGAGGGTCGAGGTCGCGGGCGAACTGCATGGCGTACTCGAGCGCTTCCTCGCGATGCTCGAGCGCGTACTGGATGCTGGCCTTGAGCGCGGCCGCGACCTGCGTCGTGGTCTCCGCTCCCAGGCCGCGGCGGATGACGTTGCCCCCCAGCGGCAGCGGTAGCCCGGTGGTCTCCCGCCACCACTTGCCCAGGTCCACCAGCTTGTGCAGCCCGAACTTGTCGAAGTTCACCTGGCCTTCGTGGATGATGAGCCCGGCCTCGAACTTTCCCTCCAGCACCTGGGGGATGATCTGGTCGAAGGGAACGACCTCGGTCTCGCTGTGGGGCGCGAAGAGCTGCAGCACCAGGTAGGCGGTGGTCAGCTTGCCGGGGACGGCGATCTTCTTGTCGCGCACCTCCTCCATGGTGTGCACGCGCGCGCCCACGAGCATGGGGCCGTAGCCGTCGCCCACACTGCCGCCGCTCGAGAGCAGCGCGTAGGTCTCCTGCAGGTAGGGATAGGCGTGGAAGCTGATGGCGGTCACGTCATACACCCCCTGCCGGGCCTGCTGGTTCAGGGTCTCGATGTCGCACAGCGTGTGCTTGAAGCTCAGGCCGGGGAAGCGCAGCTTGTTGGTGGCCAGAGCGTAGAACATGAAGGCATCGTCGGCGTCCGGACTGTGCGCCACGGAGATCTCCCGCACCCCGTCAACCGGCGCCGCGGGCGCAGGGGCTTCGGCCGGGTGCGTGCTCTTCCTGGGACGCTTGGCGGGGGGCATGATTCGGGCCTAGTGAACGGTCTCGCTGGGGGACATGTAGCCGGGCAGGGCCAGGGGAGAGGCGTGATGCAGCACCATCTTCCACTCGCCCTCGCGCCGCAGAAAAAGATTGGTGGCCTGGACCAGCGCCGTCTCGCTGCGGTCGGCGCGCTTGGAGGTCACGCGCTCGGTGCAGGTCACCCAGCCCACCCCGCCTTCGATGTGCAGCGCCACATCGCGGGTGCTCACCAGCATGGACTCGGTGTTGCGGAAAATCTCTTCCCAGGACTCGCGCACCGAATCCCACCCCGCCAGCATCGGCCATCCCGGATGCACGCAGCGCACCAGTTCGTGGTGCAGCCACACGCTTTCCATGGTTTCGAGGTCCAGAGACTCCAGGGCCTGGTAGAACTTCTGGTTGACCTCGCGGACTTCGGCTTCCGCGGTGGCGGCGGCCTGGGTCTCGGGGCTCATACCCGGGCCTGGGCGAAGCGCCGCCGGCTGGCGATCCCCGCCGCCAGCAGCACCTTCATCACTTCCGCGAAGAAGAACGGATAGAGGCCAAACTGCGCCGCCTGAGCCAGCGGCGCGCGAAAGACGATCATCAGCCAGCTTACGCCGGCGGCGAACAGAAGGACTTCCGCGGCGGTCGAGGCCAGGGCGCTGCGGGCGAAGCTCGTGCGGTCTCGCTCCGCCAGCCAGCCCGCCACATACGCCACCACCGGATACGCCATCAGGTAGCCGCCGGTGGGGCCCAGCAGTTGCGCGATGCCGCCCGGCCCGATGGGGCTGAAGACGGGCAGTCCGGCGGCGCCTTCGGCGAGATAGAGCGTGAGTGCGGCAAATCCGGCGCGGCGGCCCAGCAGTAGGCCGACCAGAAGCACGGCAAAGTTCGAGAGCGTCAGCGGGACGGGCGTGAAGGGCAGCGGCAGTGAGACCCGCGCCGCCAGCGCCACCAGCAGGCTGCCGGAGACCACCAGCATCACCTGATAGGGCAGCGCGAGGCCCGGCGCCTGGGTCCTGCCGGCCACCGCGACGGATTCGGAACGGTTCGTCATCTTTATTGCCCGATGGTAGTAGGGCGGTGCTCCTCTTCCACTTCCTTCAGGGCCTGGCGCAGCACGCCGTCGGAGGCGCGCAGTTGCCGGCGCACCCGCAGATATAGCACACCCGCGGTGCCCAACACCGCCAGCAGCGACAGTAACAGAATCACATACAGAGCGACCATAAACGTAGCCGATAGGATACCAAAACGGGAAGGCGGGGGCGCTCTTTGGAGGCGCAGGGGGCGAGAGCTAGCGCCCGGCGGCCATCTCCTTTTCCACCTCCGCGGCGGTGCGGGGCAGCTTCTCGCTCAGGTTGATAAGCTTGCCGTCCGAGTCCACGTAGAAGATGTCCTCGATGCGCACCCCCAGCTTCTCCTCCGGGATGTAGATGCCGGGCTCGATAGTGAAGACGGCGCCGGGGCCGAGCGGCGCGCCGCCGTCGCCCACGTCGTGCACGTTCAGCCCCACGTAATGGCTGAGGCCGTGGATGAAGTACGGGCCCAGCGGGCGGCCGGCGCGGTCCTTGCCGTGAGTGTTGATGTAGTCGTAGGCCACCTTGTAGAGCGAATCGGACGAGGAGCGGCCGATGGTGGACTTGCCTGCCTGGAAGGCAGCGATGGCCGCCTGCTGCGCTCCCAGCACGATGTCATAGATCTCGCGCTGCCGCGCGGTGAACTTGCCGTTGGCGGGCAGGGTGCGCGTGATGTCGGAGGCGTACATGGAATACTCGCCCGCCACGTCCATCACCACTACGTCGCCCTCCGCGATGGGCCCGGAGTCCTCGGAGTAGTGCAGCACGGTCGAGTTCAGCCCCGAACCGACGATGGGGGCGTAGGCCGGGCGCTCGCACCCGCGGCGGATGAACTCGTACTGCATGACCGCGGAGATCTCGCGCTCCGTCATTCCCGGCTTCATGGCGTGCATGGCCGCAAGATGCGCTGCGATGGAGGCGTCGGTCGCCTTGCGGATGAGTTCCAGTTCGCCCGCATCTTTCTTCAGGCGCAACTCGGCCAGCGCCGGCTTCACGTCCAGGAAGGCGACGTAGTTGGGAAACGCATTGCTGCGGCGCAGCCAGTCGAGCGGGCCGGGCGCGGGCGAAGTTTCCCCGTAGCCCGGCAGGTCGGAATAGACCGTGGCCCGCGGCTTGGGCAGGATGCGCGCCAGCTCGTCGCGCAGCCGGTCCAGCGGCTCGACGCGATCGAAGCCGGTGAGGCGCGGGGCGTCGGCGTTCTCCGGGCCCAGCTTCGGCCCGGTCCAGCGCTCCTGGGTGCTGTTGCGCGCCGGGAGAAAAAGGATCTCGACGTAGGCGTGCAGCGGCGCCGTCGGGCTCACTGCTCCGGCGGGCGCGATGACGAGGGCCGCGCCCGGCTCCTTCCAGCCCGTCAGGTAGAAGAAGTTGTCGTCCTGGCGAAAGCCGTAGAGCGCGTTCGGCCCCTCGGCCTCGGTCGAGGCGAACAGCACCACCACGCCGCCCTTGGCTTTTTCCGCCAGCGCCTGGCGGCGGGCGCGATAGTCGGCGTTGGCCTGGCGGTCGAGCGCCGCCGCCGAAACGCTCAGAAGCAGGAAAACAAAGAGAAATTTGCGCACGGGCATCCTCGGGTCGAATCCAGTGGAGCCCGCGATTCTAGCACGCGGTTACTTCGTCAGCGCCTTGTCCAGGAGGGCGGAGACCTTCGACTCGTCCACTTCGGTGGCCAGGCTGTAGAGCGCCTTGCCGTTCTTGTCCAGCACCACCACGTGCGGGATGTAGCCCTCGTAGTACTTCTCCACCAGCCGCCGCTGCGCCTTGGAGTGCTTGCGGTCGATGTGGATGATGACGAAGTGCACCCGGCCTTTGTACTTCTCGTAGAGGCTGACGGAGCGGCGAGCCTGCCGCTTGGAGTTGAATCAGCCCTCGCCCACCATGAGGATGTAGTTGGGGACGCCGGCCTGGGCGCCGTCGTCCATCTGCTCGCCGGTGATGAGCGGGCCGTCCAGGCTGTCGCTGTTGTAATCGAGCTTCGGATTCAGCTTCAGCTTCTCACCGGCGTCGCTTCTGGCGGCCAGCGCCAGGACCACGACCGCCAGCACCAGCATCAGCTTCTTCTTCACCGAACCCTCCCTCCGCCTGACGAGTCCGTCCGGCGCGACTTGCGCACACCATTCTCTCCGCTATGAGATGGACGGTGGAAGGAAAAGTTGCGCATGCTCCGCGGCCTCAGACGCCCACCGGGAAAGGCTTGCTGTGCGCCTCGGCGGGCAGCGACAGCCGCTCGAAGCGTCCCTGCAGCAGCGACATCAGCCCGGTGTACCAGTAGCCCAGCACGAACAGCAGCAGGAAGGGCACGGTCATGTAGTTCTCGTTGTCTACGGCGTAGTAGACGGTGGCCGCGAAGTAGGCGCCGATGGCCAGCTCCACCCACGGCACCCAGCCCAGACGCCGCCGGTATTTCGCGGCGTTGGCCCTGTCCGCGCGGGTCTCCACCCGGTACTTGGGGGTGCGCTTGAACGACGACTGGATGCCGACCAGCGCCTCCAGCACGGCGCGCGTGTTGGTGATGGTCAAGCCGATGCCCAGCGCCATCAGGAAAGGAAGATACAGGAAGGTCCGAGGCCAACTCCGCGGGTACAACTCCTTCTGCGAGACCAGATAAAAAGACGAGATGGAAAAGGTGGAAGCCAGGAAGAGCGGCAGGTCGATGTAAAGCATCTGGAACCAGCCCTGGTAGAAGCGGACGATCATCGCCGGCAGCAGGAGCGTGGAAAGCACGATCATCAGCGGATAGCTGAGGTTGGCGGTCAGGTGGTACCAGGCCTCGATCTTCACCCGGTGGGGGACGTCGGCGCGCATCACATGCGGCAGGATCTTCTTGGACACCTGGATCAGCCCCTTGGCCCAGCGCGCCTGCTGGGTTTTGAAGGCGGTCATCTCGATGGGCAGCTCCGCCGGGCACTCCACGTCCTGCAGGTAGACGAAGCGCCAGCCCTTGAGTTGGGCGCGATAGCTGAGGTCGGTGTCCTCGGTGAGGGTGTCGTGCTCCCAGCCGCCGGCCTCCTCGATGGCCTGCCGCCGCCACATTCCCGCCGTGCCGTTGAAGTTGAAGAACACACCGCTGCGCGAGCGCCCGCCGTGCTCCAGGATGAAGTGCCCGTCGAGCAGGATGGCCTCGACTTCCGTGAGGAAGGAGTAGTTGCGGTTGATGTGCGTCCAGCGCGTCTGCACCATGCCCACCTGCGGCTCCGTGAAGTGGTGGATCACGCGCAGCAGGAAGTCCTCCGGCGGGACGAAGTCGGCGTCGAAGATGGCGATGTACTCGCCCTGCGCCGTCTTCATGCCCTCCTGCAGGGCCCCGGCCTTGAAGCCCTCACGGTTGTCACGGTGGTGGTAGGAGATGGGCTGGCCCAGGGCGGCGTAGCGCTCCACCACGCCGCGGGCCACCTGCACCGTCTCGTCGGTCGAATCGTCGAGCACCTGGATGTCCAGCCGGTCGCGGGGATACTCCATGCGGCAGATGGCCTCCACCAGCCGCTCCACCACGAACTGCTCGTTGAAGATGGGCAGCTGCACCGTCACCCGCGGCAGCTCCGCGAAGCGCCCGGGCGGCTCCGTCACCCGCTTCTTCCGGTTCTTGTAATAGAGGAAGACCAGCACGTAGCGGTGCATGCCGTAGGAGGCCAGGACGATGAGTACCGCGAAATAAGGGATGAGCAGGGCCAGGTCGAAGGCGTTGAGCTGGTAAAGCCCTTTGAAGGTGGTGTCGGTAACGTTGGCCTGCCACCACTCGGCAAAGCCGCGCTGGCGGATCAGGGAAAGCGCAACCATTTGGACGCCGGCAAGCATAGGCAAGGGAACGATTGTAACTTAGGGTAGCGTCGGCGTCTCGCCGGCCACCAGGACGGGCCCCGAGTCATGGTAGCGCCATGTTTGCCCGGAGAGGGGAGTACCGCGTCGCTTCGATCCCTTCGATTGTCATCCTGAGCCCGCCCGGCGGGCGAAGGACCTTCTCCGAGGGGATGGCCCGGAGCCGATTGCCCCGGAGTGCAACAGAGTAGTTGCTTCGCTGCGCTCAGCATGACACGGCGTTATTTCTAAATATAACTGTATGAGTTATGCTAGTAGGAGGGAGTCTTGAGGTCCTTGTCGAGAAATAACTATCTATGTTATTGTACGCCCCATGACCGGCGACCTCCTCCACTCCGCCCGCCGCGCCCGCGGGTGGACCCAGAAGCGTGCCGCCCGCCAACTGGGCGTCACCCAGGCCTATCTTTCCATGTTGGAGCGGGGGCGCAGGGTGCCGACTCCGGCGCTGGCGACGCGGCTGGCCGAGGTCTACGCCCTCTCCCCGGCCGCGCTTCCGCTGCCCGCCGGAGACTGGCAACCGCCGGCGTCGGGACCGCGGGAAATCGCCGCGGAGATTGGCCGGCTGGAGTATCCCGGCTTGGCACGCGGTCGCGGGAAACCCGGGAACCCTGCGCTCCTCCTGCTGACCGCCAGCCTGGTGCTCGCCGCGGGGGGTGCCC
>CBRAFF010000017.1:0-12001 GCA_967755155.1 uncultured bacterium | reverse complement strand
GCGATCCGCGTGCTCGCTCCGGAGGTGGAGTCGGCGGATGTTCCGTATACCATGACCGACGCACGTCTACGGCTGGCGCAGCTCTATCGGATGCAGGGTCGTGCGAAAGACGCGGAAAGGCTGGAACAGATGGTGCGACAAGCACTTGCCTATGCAGATCCCGATCACCCCATGCGCGCGCTGCTGGTGGCTGCTTCCACGGCTTCCCAGAGCCAGGTTCGCGCCGCTGCGGCGGCGCCGCCCACTCACTGATCTTCCGGCGGCGGGCGGCCCACGGACTGCGTCCCTGCGCCTTCCCACTTCTCCCTGAATCATGTAGGATTCCGCTTCCCCAGAGAGGCGAATCCAGATGAAGTCCATTCCCAGGCTTGCGGCGGCGATAGCGCTGCTGGCGGCGATTTGCGTCCTCCCCGGCGCATCGGCGCAGAACTTCGACGTCAAGACCCACACTCTGAAGAACGGGATGAAGATCCTGGTGCAGGAAGACCACTCCATCCCCAACGTGGCGCTGTACATCTTCTACCGCATCGGGTCGCGCAACGAGCGGCCGGGGACCACGGGGCTCTCGCACTTCTTCGAGCACATGATGTTCAACGGCGCCAAGAAGTACGGGCCGCACGAGTTCGACCGGGTGATGGAGGCGGGCGGCGGCGCCAACAACGCCTACACATCGAACGACGTTACCGTGTACCAGGACTGGTTCCCGCGCACGCAGATGGAGCAGATCTTCGACCTGGAGGCCGACCGCATCCGCGACCTGGCCTTCGATCCCAAGATGATCGAGTCGGAGCGCGGCGTGGTGGCTTCGGAGCGGCGGCTCTCGGTCGAGGGCGACAATGCCGGACTGCTCTCCGAACAACTTTGGGCGACGGCTTTCACGGCGCATCCCTACCAGTGGCCGGTGGTGGGCTGGATGGTGGACATCGAGGGCTGGAAGATGGAAGACCTGCGCCACCACTTCGAGATGGGCTACTCGCCCTCGAACGCGACCATGGTGGTGAGCGGCGACGTCACCGCGGACGAGGTCATCCGGCTGGCGGAGAAGTACATCGAGCCCATCCCTTCGCACGCTCCCCCGCCCAAGGTGACCACCGCCGAACCGGAGCAGATCGGCGAGCGGCGCGTGGTGGTGCGCAAGTTCGCTCAGCTTCCCATGGTGATGATGGCCTACCACATCCCGCAGACCGACAGCCCGGAGTTCTACTCGCTGCAGGTCCTGCAGACCATCCTGTTCACGGGAGAGAGTTCGCGCATGTACCAGCGGCTGGTGGACAAGGACCAGTTGGCCATCTCCATCACAGGCGACTTCTCCTTTGGCTTCGACCCGACGCTGTTCGGGATCACGGCACAGCCCAAGGCGAACGTGGACCCGGCGGCGGTGGAGAAAGCGGTGTACGAGGAGCTGGACAAGGTGAGCGCGCAAGGCGTCTCCGACCAGGAGTTGCAGAAGGCGAAGAACATCCTGCTGGCGCAGTTCTACCGCCAGATGAAGACCATCAGCGGCAAGGCCAACACCCTGGGCAGTTATGAGGTGTTCTTCGGCGACTATCACAAGCTGTTCGGCGCCGCCGAGCAGTACAACAAGGTTACGAAGGACGACGTGCAGCGGATGGCGAAGCAATACTTCATCGCCAAGAACCGCACCGTAGCCACGCTGGTGCCGGAGCCGGAACAGCAAGAGGAGAAGAAATGACCAGAACCAAGGACCTCACTCGCAGCCGGCTTTTCCCATTGGCGCTCCTGGCGGTGGCCGTGCTGCTGGCCCTGCCGGCGAGCGCGCAGACGGCGCCGGGCGCGGAGCTGAAGCTCCCGACCTACAAGAAAGTCGTGCTGAAGAACGGTCTGACGGTGCTGCTGATGGAGCAGCACGAGGTGCCCATCGTCAGTTTCAGCTTCCTGTTGAAGACGGGCGCGATCGCCGACCCGGAGGGCAAGGACGGTGTGGCGTCGCTGACCGCGGGACTGCTGCGCAAGGGCACGAAGACGCGCACGGCCGACCAGGTGGCGGCCGATTTGGACTTCATCGGCGGCGAGTTCGACGCCGAAGCCAGCGCCGACTACACCTCGGGTTCCGCCGAATTCCTCAAGAAAGACTTGAACACCGGATTGGGCCTGCTGGCCGACGTGCTGCTGAACCCGACCTTCCCCGAGCCCGAGGTCACGAAGATGCTGGCGCAGCGCATCGACGGCATCAAGGCGGAGAAGGACGAGGCGCGCGGCGTCATCGGCGCCTACTACCGCTCCTATCTCTACGGCAAGCACCCGTACGGGCGGCCCACGGAGGGGGACGAGACGTCGCTGACGCGCATCCAGCGGGCGGATGTCGCCAAGTTCTTCGAGACTTACTACGCTCCGGGGAACACCCTGCTGGCGGTAGCGGGCGACTTCTCGACCGCAGAGATGCAGAAACTGCTGGAGCAGCGCTTCGGCGGGTGGAAGGCGCGGCCGGTGGCGGCAGCGTCCCTGCCGGCTCCCGCGCCCGCGCAGGGCAAGAAGTTGCTGCTGGTGGACAAGCCGGATTCCACCCAGACCTTCTACCAGATCGGGAACCTGGGCATCACGCGCGACAATCCCGACCGGGCACAGATCGAAGTGGTGAACACGCTGTTCGGCGGACGCTTCACCTCCATGCTGAACTCGGAGCTGCGCATCAACTCGGGGCTCACCTACGGCGCGCGCTCCACCTTCGACCGCCGGCGCGTGCCGGGACCGTTCGCCATCTTCTCCTTCACCAAGAACAAGACGACGGCGCAGGCGCTCGACCTGACGCTCGACGTCCTGCATCGCCTGCACGAGAAGGGCTTCGCGGAGGAGGAGCTGAAGTCGGCGAAGGAGTACATCAAGGGGCAGTTCCCGCCGCGCATCGAGACCAGCGACCAACTGGCGCGGCTGCTCGCCCAGCTCGAGTTCTATGGCCTCGACCAGACGGAGATCGACGGCTACTACACGCGCATCGACTCCATGACGCTCGCCGACTCCAAACGCATCATCGGGAAATACTTCCCGGAGGAGAATCTGGTGTTCGTGCTCATCGGGAAGGCGAGCGAGATCCAGGGAGCGGTGAAGAAGTACGCGCCGAAGATGGATACCAAGTCCATCACCGAGCCCACTTTCTAGCCGGCGTTCTAGGGCGGGCCTTTTTTCTTGGGGTCGGTCAGGATGACGCCGAAGTCCGAAGCGTGGGAGTGGAAGGTCACCTGGCGGGACCTGGCGGTGGCCTTGTCTGCGGAAGTGGCGTCGTAGCGGATGAGCGTACCCACGAGCTGGTAGTAGTCCTCCTCGGCGGTGGTCTTGGCGCCGCCCCGCTGCACCTTTCCCTTGAACTCGAACCAGACGCCGTGGAGCTTCTCGGTGGTGAAGGCGACGTCGTTGCCGACCAGGGACGACTTGGAGAAGAAGTGTTGCAGCAGGAGCGGGTCGTCCATGTCCGAGTCACCGAAGCGGGTGACGTAGCCGTCGAGCTTGCCGTTGCGCACGTTGATCTGCAGGTCCTCGCCGTCGCGCAGGAAGGTGTAGGTGCCGGAGAAGTCTCCGATGGACGTTCTGGGAGGGTTGGAAGCGCCGGCCTGGGCCAGCGCCACCACGGCCAGGCAAACCAGGGTCGTGAGCAGCGTCTTGAGCTTTGGCGTCATGGTTGGGGGACGCTTCTATTAAATCACGAGGACGGCGGCGGCGCGAACCGGGCGGGGGAAGCACGAGTGGCGGAGTGGCGAGTCTCCCACGTTAGGGCCCAAAAGCGGGCCGCGAACATGGGGCACCCTCAGTACGTGTGGGCCAGAAGCCCGGTATAATCGCGGCTACGCGGCTCGCTGGCCGCCTGGTGTAAGCGATGGGCGAAGGCGCTGGCCCAACCCGCGAGGCCTCCGTACTTCCCCGCCCCCGCTCCGTCCGCGTCCCGCAACTGATGGTGGAGCTGGAGCCCTGGGGCGCGACCTTCCTGAAGAACCTGGGCGACCTGGTGTTGCGGCGGGAGCCGCCGCCGCTGCGCCTGAGCTTCGCGCCCGCCACCTTCTGGCCGGACGTGCTGGTGCCCTCGCCCGTGCCGTGGCGCAGCCTGGGGCAATCGGCGCTCTACCACGTGTTCGCGGTGGTGGTGATGCTGGGGCTTTCGACGCTTTCCCTGGCGCGGCGCAACGCAGTGGTCCTGGAACAGCCGGAGAAGACGCTCACCTACTACGACGTCTCCGACTACCTGCCGGCGCTTTCCTCAGGCAGCGCGCCGGCGAAGGTGGCGCGGAAGGGCGAGCCGGAGTACAACAAACAGCCCATCATCTCGCTGCCGCCGAATCCGGACAACTCCACGCAGACCATTGTGGACCCGCTGCGGGCGGCGATCATCCCCAACGAAGTGCCGCTACCCAACATGGTGATCTGGACGCCGATCCCGGCGCGGATGCCGGTAGCGGCGACGGCGCGCTCCGCGGGACAGTTGAAGCTGCCCATGATGGCGGTGACGGTGGCGCCGGCTCCGCCGGACGTGACCAAGCGCAACCCGGCGGACGTGCGGCTGCCCAAGCTGCCGGAGGCGGCGGTGGTGGAGGCTCCGCCCGATATCAAGGCACTGGAGCGCAAGGTGGGAGACATCTACATCGGGCACATCGAGCCCACGGTGACAGCGCCCAAGCTGCCGGTGGAAGCACAGCGGGCGGTGGCAGGAGACAAGGACGGCGCGGAGACGGCGCCTGCCGCGCCCACCACGCAGGGAGCGGGCAGCGGCATGCAGGCCATGGGACAGTTGATCGCGCTGGGGATCCATCCCACCATGCCCACCGGGCCGGTGACCATGCCGGAGGGCAACCGCCGGGGCGTGTTCGCAGCCACGCCGGAAGGCAAGCCGGGCGCGCCGGGAACCCCGGACGTGGCCTGCTGCGGCAACGGGCCGGGCGGGACGGGGACGGGCGGCGCGGGCGGTCCGGGAAGCGGCTCGGGCGCGGGGAATCCCTCGGGCGTCTACGTGGGAGGGCCGTCGAGCGCGGGCATGGTGGCGGTGGTGGCCAAGAACCCGTCCGAGGGCGGAATGCCCGGCCAGGGCGGGCCGGGCGCGGGCGGCAACAGCCGAGGCGGCGGAGGAATCGGCACTGGGCGGAGCGGCGACGATCGTGGGCTGGGGGGACGCGGCCCGGATTCCGGAGGCCCGAACTCGGGCGGCCCTTCGACCATCCTCGACCGCAGCGGCACGGGAAGGATCGAGGACGAGGTCTTCGGGCCGAAGCGCTACTACTCGATGACCATCAACATGCCCAACCTGACCTCGGCGGGGGGGAGCTGGATCATGCGCTTCGCGGAGTTGCAGGAGAATCCCACGCCCGGCCAGTTGAGCGCGCCGGCGGTGACCAGCAAGTCGGACCCGGGGTATCCGGCGGAGATCATCCGCAAGCGCATCGAAGGCACGGTGACGCTCTACGCCGTCATCCATCGCGACGGCAGCGTGAGCGACGTGCGGGTGTTGCGCGGCATCGACGACCGCCTGGACGAGAACGCGCGCGCCGCCCTCACCCGCTGGCACTTCCGCCCCGCCACCAAGAACGGCGTCCCGGTGGAGCTGGAAGCGGTGATCTATATCCCGTTCGCCGTGCGCAAGAGCCCGTTTTAGGGGTGCCTTCCGGCACGGCTGAAGCCGTGCCCCTACGAAAAACCACACCGAGGTCCCTCCACTCGTCCTCCGTCCGGCCCCGCGAAGCGGGGCCTCCCTCGGACTCGGGCGGGATGACAAATAGGAAGGGGGGGCACATCCAGGAGGATTCGCCGGCGGTCAGGGAGCGGCAGTGGCGGCGGCCATGCCGCCCTGCACATACTCGTAGAGGGTGGGATTGACGCAGACCTCGTAGTAGCGGTGGTCGGTCCAGCGCTTGAGGGAGAACTCGCGGGCGTCGATGAAGGCGATGCGGCCCTCGCGCACCACCAGGCGGTGGAAGGCTCCCGAGGCCACGGGGACCATGCCGCTGTAGAGGCGGACCATCTCCTTGTCCCAGAGCGTGGGAATCTCCAGGTCGTGGGGTTGCAGGGAGATCTCCTGCTTGAGTTTGTTGAAGGCGGCGGCGTTGAGGTGGATGCCGCCGATGTTGTAGCGCATGAGGAACTCGTCGGGGATGCCACCGGTGTCGGCGTCTTCGACGGTCTGGAAGGAGTAGACGTTGAAGAGGGTGGGAGTGGCGGCCAGGTGCTGGCGCGCGCCCTTGGTGCAGGAGGAGAGGCGGTCGCTCTGGTTGACCGCGGGCGAGATCATGATGCGGGTGGAGCCGTCCATCAGGTACATGGGAGGGGAGTCCTCGAAAGCGATGCCGATGCCCAGCTCCAGCGTGGGCAGGCCGGCCTTGCGCGACTGCTCGTTGTAGGCGGAGACGATCTCGGTGATCTCCTTGGCCAGCACGCAGGTGCGGGCCACTCCGAAGCCCGCCTCCCCTTCCCTTTCGAACAACGCCAGGATGACGGCGTCGCCCTCGATGAAGACCTTGGTGGCGCCGTACTTGGGCAGCAGCTTGTTGACGTGGTCGTAGAAATTCAGGCTGAAGTAGGAAGCGGGATTCAGGCCGCGCTCGAACAGCGTGCGGGTGAGGGCGGTGGACTCGCGGATGTCGGCCTTGAGGATGACGTGGCGCAACACCTTGTCTTCCGCCGGCCTCTGCTCTTCGGAGAGGGGGAATTCGTAGAGGGTGTTGTTGATGGCGGAGAGCTGGCGCAGCTTCTCGTTGGCGATGACGTTCACGCTGTCGAGGGCGGAGTTGATGGCCTCCAGGCGGCGCAGGTCGCGGTGGTAGCGCATGAAGTCGCTGAGAAAGCGCCCGGCCATCTTGGCGCGCTCCGCGCCCTTGCAGCCTCCCACCCGCTTGACGGCGGTGTGCAGGCCGTCGGAAGAGATGCGCCCGTGCTCCTCCAGCAGGGTCTCCACGCGCTTGCGCTCGGTGCGGGAGATGAGCGCGTTCTTGAGTTGCTGGGCGTTGATGGGAGGCGAGTACTGCCCGAGCAGCGGGACGGCTTCGTAGGAGGCGACCACGTTGTCCATGACGCCCTCACGCTCCAGGGCCTCGAGCCAGGCGGCCAGCAAGGCCTTCTGCGCCTTGCCGCGGGGCGTGGAGTCATCCGGGGCGCCGCCGGCCACCAACTCCTGGGCATTGTCGGGAGCGCTCAAGTAGACGTCCAAGGCGGCCTCTTCCCCGCCCTCGCCGGCCAGGTTCAGCGACTTGAGGAAGCCGAGGGCGATCTCCAGCATGAAGTGGAAGCGGTCGGGGTCGCGCTCGAAGTTGCCCAGCATGACGTAGTGCTCGGCGTTGAGGTAGTCGTCGCGGCCGTCCTCGGTGAAGAGCAGGCGGTTGAGGAAGAGGTCGTAGGCGGCGGCGCCCTCTTCGCCAAAAAGGGAGCGGCGCATCTTGCTGAGGGTCTCTTTCTCGATCTCGCGCATGGTCTCGAACAGCTCCTGGCCGGCGCGGCGCAGCACGGCGCGCTTGCTCACCTGGAACTGCGCAAAGCGCTCGCGCAGCTCCACGCCCTTCTGCAGGGCAGCCTGGCGCGGGCCCTCGTAGCTCTTGAGGCGGGCGCGACAACGCTCCATCACCTGCGCGAACTGCGCCGAGAGCTCCGTGCGCAGGAACTTGAGGACGGAGAGGCGCGCCAGCAGGTCGAGGGAGATACTTCCCTCGGCCTTGGCGCGGTTCAGGGCCATGACCTGCAGGTCGGCCAGCATGCGCTTGAAGTCGGCGGGGTCGGCGGTCTTGAGCGCCTTCATCTTGCCGCTGGTGCTGGGCTGCACCCCGCCTCCCGGGGTCCGCGACGCATACGGGTCCTCGGCCACCAGCTCTTCCACGCCGCCGTACTTGGCCAGCAACTTGAAGATCTGCAGGCGCGCCACCTCGGTGAAACGCGGGCTGAGGAAGACGTCGTGGCGCACGTTGTCCACGCCGGTCAGCAGGTTCTCCAGCGTGATGGAGGGGGTATAGGTGGCCAGGCTTAGGTCGCGGGCGTGGTCGGCCAGATTGCCGCGTTGGAGGAAGGGGAAGGCCATAGGGACCCCGAGGGACTGGGGTGGCCGCCAAATGAAAAAATGTATCACATCCCGGTAGTCAGGCCAGCACCCGGGCGTACATCACCCTTTGGTCACTTCCCGGACTGAGGCCGCCCTGCGCCGCTAGGGAGTACCCGCCGCCAGGCTGGCCTTGCGGGCAGCCTCGAACTCGTCGCCTGACCTCCAGCCGATGGAACCGGGCTGCGAGGCTGCTTTCCACCCCAGCGCGAAGCCGAAGCGGGCCATCTTGACGCCACCGGTGAAGTCCATCTCCGGGTGGTACTCGTCGGAGGGCTGGTGGTAGTGCTTGGCGGTGTACTCCTCGGCCTGCTGCGCGCCCCACTCCGCCGTGCGGCCCTTGAACTTCTGGCCTTCGTTGACGGAGAAGGCGGGCACGCCGACGCGGGCCAGGCTGAAGTGGTCGGAGCGGTAGTAGTGCCCTGCTTCGGGGCGGGCGTCGGGGCGGATGACCAGGCCGAACTCGCGCGCGGTGGCCGCGACCACGGGATAGAAGGTGGTGCGCTCGGAGCCTCCGAGCTCGGCCTCCTCCGGATCGCCCAGCGGCGGGACGTCGTCGAAGTTCAGGCCGAGCATGATGTCCTTGGCGGGGATGGGCGGCTTCTGGCCCAGGTACTCGGAGCCGCGCAGGCCCTGCTCCTCGGCGGTGACGGCGGCGAAGAGGATGGAGCGCCGCGGCTTCTGGGAGGAGGAGGCGAAGGCGCGCGCCAACTCCAGCAGGATGGCGCAGCCGGTGGCGTTATCGGCGGCGCCGTTGTAGATGTTGTCGCCTTCCTGGCCGGGACGGATGCCGAGGTGGTCATAGTGCGCGGTGTAGAGCACCGCCTGGGCGCGCAGCTTGGGATCGGAGCCGGGCAGCATGGCGACCACGTTGCTCGACTGCACGGGGCGGACCTGGCTCTCGATGTGCGCCCGCATGCGCAGGGAGAGCGGGATGGGGCGGAAGTCGCGGGACTTGGCTTTTTCCATCAGGTCGTCCAGGTCCATGCCGGCGGCGGCCACCGCCTTGCGCGCCACTTCCAGTTGCACCCAGCCGGCGGAGTGCAGCCGCTCGGCCTCGCCGCGCAGGTACGAGCGCTCGCCCGACCAGGAGTTGCGCACCACGTCCCAGCCGTAGCTGGCCATCTCGGTCTTGTGGATGAGGATGACGCCGACGGCGCCCATGCGCGCCGCCTGCTCGTACTTGTAGGTCCAGCGGCCGTAGTAGGTGAGGGCGCGGCCCTTGAAAAACTTCTCGTCCTGGGAAGGGGGATCGCTCACCAGCATGAGCAGGACCTTGCCCTTCACATCCGCGTCCTTGAAGTCGTCCCACTGGTACTCGGGGGCCTGGATGCCGTAGCCGGCGAAGACGATCTGGGCGTCGATCTCGGCCACCTTGTTGAGGGTCTCGTCCATGGCGACGTAGTCGTCGCGCATCTTGAGGTTCATGATTTCGCCCTTGGCGGGCACGATGGCGAGGGTGGTCTCAGGCAGCGTAGTCACCCCGACCAGGGGGACTTTCTGCATGTAGGTGCCGCCGTCGCCCGCGGGCTTGAGGCCGTAGAGGGCGAACTGGGTGGCGATGTATTCGGCGGCGACATCGCCGCCGCGCTGGCCGGTGCCGCGGCCTTCGAGCAGGTCGTGAGAAAGGAAGCGGACGTGGGCGCGCATGCGCTCGGGGTCGATGGACTTCATGGCCGCCGCGGCCGCCACGGGCAGCGCCGGGCCCTTCGCCTTAGTGGCGGCGGGCGGGGCCGCTTTCTCCTGCGCTGCCGCTCCCACCGCCAACACGAATGCCAGGAACGCCGTCACCAATCTCCGCATGCAATCACTCTCCGAACAAGGGATCAGAAGTGCAATCGATGATTCTACGCGAAGAAGCCGGCACCGTGGGTGAGCCCGCGACCGCGGGCTAGTTGAGGGACCCTCAGCCGGCCTTGAATTCGGCGACGTCCTCGCCGGGCTGAAAGATCTGGGCCGGCGGCGCCCCCACGGCCCTGGCGATGCGCGCGTTCAACTCCTCGAGGTCGCGCTTGCTCCAGCCTACGCTGGAGAACTCCACCTTGCCGCCGGGGGAGATGAGGAAGATAGAGGGCACGTTGGTCAACCCGTAGGCATTCGAAACCGGGTAGGAGCTGGTATCGTCGAGCAGCAGGGGAAAGCTGACGCCGTACTCGCGCGCGAACGCGGCAGTCTCCTTCTTTTCGTTCTGCGACACGCCCGCCACCGTCACCGGGCGGGTGGCATAGGCCCGGAAGATGCGCTCCAGATAGGGGAAGGCGTACTGGCAGACGGGGCAACTGATCTTGAAGAAAGCGGCCACGACCGGGCCCTTCTTCAGGGACTCGGCCAGGGACACTTTCTCCCCGCTCATGCCGCTCAGGGTGAAGGCGGGCGCGGTGACGCCGGCTTCGAGAGCTGCCATCGATCCTCCTGGTGGACTTCTTATTCTAGAGCAGTCTAGAGATGCCGTAGCGTGCGCTCGGGATGCAAAGTCTAGAGCAGGTTGGAGCGGCGCAGGATCTTGCGGGCCAGTCCGGTGAGCGGCAGCCGCGGCAGGCGGGAGAGGCGGACCCAGCTTGCGGCCGCGGGACGGGCACGGGCGGCGCCGCGCAGCACCGTGACCCGGTAGTCGGTGTCGGTGATGGAGTGGCGCAGGCGGAAGAGGACGGCGGGCTTCCGGCCCGAGGCGCCATTGCGGGATGAGGATTGCGGCAACTCCCACATGCGGGGCATGAGCGAAGCGCCGGGAGCGCGGCGCGTCAGCAGCACGGCGTCCTTGCGGGCGGCGAGCGAGAAGGCGACCTGCCGCTTCTTCGAACGCGGCGGCGCGGCCGGGCGGGGCGTGGCGCCGCGGGTGCGGCAGAAGGCAAAGACCGGGCAGCGGTCGCAACGGGGAGTGGCGGGCAGGCAGACGGTCGCTCCCAGCTCCATCATGGCCTGGTTAAAATCGCCGGGATGCTGGCGGCTGAGCAGCGCCTCGGCCTGGCTCCACAACGCTTGCTCGGAGGCCGGCGCGCCGGAAAGCCGTCCCAGGACGCGGGCGACGTTGCCATCCACCACCGCCTCCGGACGGCCCAAGGCGATGCTGGAAATGGCGGCGGCGGTGTAGCGACCGATGCCGGGGAGCGCGCGCAGCTCCTCCACGGAACGCGGGATGCGGCCGCGCCGCTTTCGGACGATCACTCTGGCGGCGGCGTGCAGGCTGCGGGCGCGGCCGTAGTATCCCAGGCCGCTCCAGGCGGCGAGCACGGCGGCCGGACGCGCCGCTGCCAGGGAGCGCAGGCTGGGGAAGCGGCGCAGAAATTCGTGGTAGTGGGAGAGCACGGCAGCCACGCGCGTCTGTTGCAGCATGATCTCAGAGATCCAGATGCGGTAGGGATCGCGGGTATTGCGCCAGGGCAGGCCGCGACGATGGCGGCGGTACCAGCGCAGCAGGCTGGCGCGAAAGCGGCGGCGGGCGAGTGAGGCGGGATTCCCGTTGAAAAGGCTCATGCGGGCTTGAGCCGCATTCTACCGAAAGGGGAAAAGAAAAGGGCTGGCGCAAGCCAGCCCGACAAGCTGTAGAGGCTGAGAGCTACTGCGGCGGTGGAGCCGGCTGCTCTTGCTGGGCGGCGGCTTCCTTGGCCGCCGCTTCCTGCTCGGCGTCGGCCCGCTGCTTCTGCACCACCGCCAGGTTCCCCTGGGCGTTCCTCAGGGCCCTTTGGTAGAGCTCGCGGCGCGAGGGGTCGGTCTCGTTCGCCACCATCTCTTCGTAGCGCCGGATCCCTCGCTCGGTGGACACCTCGTCGTGCTTGAGGCCTTCGAGTTTCTTCCTGGCCTCGTCGGCCTGCTGGGCCTTGGTCAGGTCGGAGGGTTCGCCCTGGGCCGCGGTTTTTGTTTCTCCCTCCGCCGCAGCGGCGTCTGCGGCCGCCTGCCCTTCCGCGCCGGCCGAGGAGGAGGCCGTCGCCGCGGATGGGCCCGGGCTGGAAATGCCGCCCCTGGTGGGCAAGTCCTCGATGGTAA
>CBRAFF010000016.1:0-12218 GCA_967755155.1 uncultured bacterium | reverse complement strand
TCCTCGATGGTGATGATGTGTTCGTGGCGCTCGCTGTTGATCTTGTCGATCATGGCCGCCAGCGTGGTGGACTTGCCCGAGCCCGTCGGCCCGGTCACCAGGATGAGACCCCTCGGCTTGTCGCACAACTTGGAGATCACCGCCGGCAGGCTGAGCTGGTTGAAGGACTTGATCTCGAAGGGGATGACGCGGAAGACGGCGCCGGTGGCCCCGCGCTGGTTGAAGCAGTTGCCGCGGAAGCGCGCCAGGCCCTTCAAGCCGAAGGAGAAGTCCAGCTCCAGGTTCTCCTCGAAGCGGTGCTTCTGGGCGTCGGTCAGCACGCTGTAGGCCAGCTGCTTGGTCTCCGCCGGGGTCAGCGGCGGCATGTCCAGGGGCGTCAAGTGCCCGTGCACGCGGATCTGCGGCGGCGAGTTGGTAGTGATGTGCAGGTCGCTGCCGCTCATCTCCAGCATCTTCTTCAGCAGGTCGCTCAGCGTTGTTGCCATGTCGGAATCCGCCCTTCGGGAATCAGGATCAGTGCACCGTCTCGCGCGCCACTTCTTCCAGCGTGGTTTCGCCGTTCATCACTTTGATGAGTCCGCTGCGCCGCAGGGTGATCATGCCGCGCTCGATGGCCTTCTTCTTCAGTTCCACCGCCGAGGCCCCCACCAGGATCAACTCGCGGATCTCGTCGTCCACTTCCATCACTTCGTAGAGCCCGCAGCGGCCCTTGTAGCCGCTGTTGTTGCACACGCCACAGCCCTTGCCCTTGCGGATCTTGATCGTCTTGGCCTCTTCCGGCGAGTAGCCGTTCTCGATCAGGGTCTGCACCGGGATGTCCACTTCCTCGCTGCAATCCTTGCAGATGCGCCGGATGAGCCGCTGGGCCACGATCATGTGCACCGACGTGGCCACCAGGAAGGGCTCGATGCCCATGTTCATCAGGCGGCTGATGGTCTCGGGGGCGCCGTTGGTGTGCAGGGTGGAGAGCACCAGGTGACCGGTGAGCGCGGCTTTGATGGCGATTTCCGCCGTCTCGAAGTCGCGGATCTCTCCCACCAGGATGATATTGGGGTCCTGCCGCAGGAAGGAGCGCAGCGCCGCCGCGAAGTTCAGCCCGATGGCTTCCTTCATCTGCACCTGGTTCACCCCGGAAAGCTGGAACTCCACCGGGTCCTCCGCGGTCATTATGTTGGTGTCGGGCTGGTTCAGGCGCGCGATGGATGAATAGAGGGTATTGGTCTTGCCCGAGCCCGTGGGCCCGGTGACCAGCACCATGCCGAAGGGCTTGAGGATGGCGCGCTCGAACTTGGTGAGCGACTCCTGCTCGAAGCCCAGCTTGGTCATGTCCAGGCGCAGGTTCTCCTTGTCCAACAGCCGCATCACGATCTTCTCGCCCCACAGCGTGGGCAGGACGCTGACCCGGTAGTCGAGCTGCTTCTTCTTGCCGCCGATGTTCATCTTGAGCATGATGCGGCCGTCTTGCGGCAGGCGCTTCTCGCTGATGTCCAGCTTGGCCATGATCTTGATGCGCGAGGTGATGGAGTCCTTGAGCTTGTAGGGCGGGCTCATGATGCTCTGCAGCATGCCGTCAATGCGGAAGCGTACCCGGTACTCTTTTTCGTAGGGCTCGATGTGGATATCGCTGGCCCCGCGCTTCACCGCGTCCGTCAGGATCAGGTTCACCAGCTTGACGATGGGCGCTTCGTCGGCGGACTTTTCCAGCTCGCTCAGCGCCATCTGCTCCTCTTCGGCCTGCAGTTCGACGTCGGCCTCCCCCATGTCGGCCACCGACTGCATCACCTTCTCCATGTCCTCTTCTTGGGTGGAGCCGTAGGCCTTCTCGATGCCCTCCATGATGGCGCTCTCCGACGCCACCACCGGCTCGATGTTGAAGCCGGTCATGAACTTGATGTCGTCCATGGCGAAGACGTTGGTGGGGTCCACCATGGCGATGGTGAGCGACGCGCCCACCCGGCTCAGCGGCAGGATCTGGTAGCGCTTGGCCGTCTCCTGCGGGATCAGCTTGACCACCGAGGCGTCCACTTCGAAGTAGGAGAGGTTGATGGCGGGCACGCCGTACTGGCGCGACAGGAAGTTGGTCACGTCGTCGTCGGACATGTAGCCCAGCTTGACCAGCACCGAGCCCAGCCGGGCGTTGGTCTCCTTCTGGGTTTTCAGCGCCGCGTCCAACTGCTCCTGCGTGATGACCTTCTCCTTGACCAGAAGGTCACCCAGCCGCTGAGACATACGTCCGACTCCCTGTCCGAGACTTGATTATGAACCTGAAACTATACTCCCCCGGAAGCGCTCAAAGACACATGTCCCTCGGGGCGATTTGCGCGAATCGTATGACGTGTGACAGAAATTGTCAATCCGGAGGGACTAGAATCGTCAACGCCAGACTGCGAAAAATGGGCCCTGAACCCACTCTCCGCGCCTTCTACCACGCCCTGCTCGGCGCCTGGGGAGCGCAGAACTGGTGGCCGGCGGAAAGCCGCTTCGAGGTCATCCTAGGCGCCTTCCTCACCCAGAACACCGCCTGGGGCAACGTGGAGCGCGCGCTGGCCAACCTGCGCCGCGCCCGCTGCCTGAGCGCCGCCGGCATCCGCCGCGTCCCGCTGGCCCGCCTGGAGCGGCTGCTCCGCCCCGCCGGCTACTTCCGCCAGAAGGCGCGCCGGGTAAAGTCGTTCGTCGCCTGGCTGGACGCGAACTACGATGGCAGCCTGGAGCGGATGTTCGCCCGCCCCACGCCCGACCTGCGCGCCCAGTTGCTGGCCCTCGACGGCGTGGGCCCGGAGACCGCCGATTCCATCCTGCTCTACGCCGGCGGGCATCCCGTCTTCGTGGTGGACGCCTACACCCGCCGCATCCTGGACCGCCACAGCATCCTGCCGCTGAACGCTCCCTACGATGACATTCGCCGGACGTTCGAGCGCGCCCTGCGCCGCGCCTCCGCGCCGCGCCGCATGGGGCAAACTCCGCGGCATCCCGTCTCGCGCATGAGCGCGGCGAAGGTCACTCCCGTGGCGCGCCGCTACAACCAGATGCATGCCCTGCTGGTCGCCGTCGGGCATCAGTATTGCTGCAAGTCGGAAGCCCGCTGCGAGCATTGTCCGCTCAAACCCGTCCTCTCCCCCCGCGGAACCGCGCTCCACGGCTGGTAGCAGGCGCTATAATGTGAGTTCTCTCCCGGAGAATCCCTGCAATCGGCTTCGCCTGGCGCGTCCGGGAGCGGAAGCTGCGTGCTACCCGAGACTCCAATCCGCGAATCCGGCGAAAAGCAGCACCGCAAGTGGCCGCTGGTGCTGCTGGCCATCGGCATCTTCCTGCTGTTCATGTTCCTCTTCTGGCAGCAGGCCTTCGATCCCATGGTGCGGCCGGATACCACGCAGCAGACCGTCATCCTGGTGGCGCTCTCCGCCCTGATCTTCCTGCTGCTGGTGGCGCTGAGCGTGACCTTGCTGCGCCACCTGCTGAAGCTCTACGCCGAGCGACGCCTGGGCGTGCTGGGCTCCAAGTTCCGCACCCGCATGGTGGGGGGCGCGCTCATCCTGTCGTTCACTCCCGTGCTCTTCCTTTTCATGTTCGCCTACGGGTTGATGAACCGCTCCATCGACAAGTGGTTCTCGGGCCCGGTGGAGGAGATGCGGCAGAACTCCGGCGAAGTGGCCGCCATGCTCTCCAGCTACGCCACCGAGAACGCGCGCGCGGAGGCAGCCGCCATCGCTGCCGCTCCCGAGACCCGGCATGCCTTCGAGACCAGTAACTTCTCCGGCGTGATGAGCGAGTTCCGCCGCCATGAGTCCACCCTGCAGGGCGGCTTCGCCCTGGCCCTGGTGCGCGACGGCCCCGAGGAGGACGCGGTCGCCGCCTTCCGCTCCCCCGAGCCCTGGGCCGTGCTGCGCTCCCAGATTTCCTCCGGCAAAGCGGGCGGCGCCGCCGAGCGCTTCCACCTCAATGGCAAGGACTACATTCTGGCCAGCGCTCTGGTGGAGCCGGACGGCCGCATCGTGGTGGCGGTACCCCTGCCCGCGACCTTCTCCGCCACCCTCAAGGAACTGGAGGACAGCCAGCGCAAATACCTGGAGTTGAGCCGGCAGCGCAAGTTGGTGCGGCGCACTTACATGGGCCTGCTGCTGCTGCTGACCGTGCTGGCGCTGTTCGCCGCCACCTGGCTGGCCATCTTCCTCTCCAAGCTGGTGACCCGCCCGGTGGCGGCGCTGGCCGAGGCCACGCACGAACTCTCCCGCGGGCGGCTGGACTACCGCGTGGAGGTGCCGGCGGCGGACGAGCTGGGCGACCTCATCCAATCCTTCAACCGCATGGCGGCGGACCTGGAGGCCAGCGGCCGCCAGGTGGAGGCCTCCAGCTGCGAAGCGGAAGCCGCCAACGTCCAGTTGGAGCAGCGCCGCCAGCACATGGAAACCATCCTGGAGAGCATTCCTACGGGCGTGCTCTCCATCGACGCCGAGCGGCGCCTGACCCGTACCAACCCGGCTTTCCACCGCATCTTCGGCGCGCAGGAGACCCGCCGCGGCAGCGCCACCCGCGCCTTCGCCACCGGCTCTTCCCTGCACGACCTGTTCGCCGACGACGTGGCCCGCGACCTCGACCACCTGCTGCGCAAGGCCGACCGCATGGGAACCGCCAGCAGCACGATGGAGATCGCCCTGCCGCGCGTGCGCCTGAACGTGGCGGTCACCGTGGCCTCGCTCGAACACGAGGGCAAGCGCCTGGGTTACGTGCTGGTGTTCGAGGACCTCTCCGACCTGCTGCGGGCGCAGAAGCAGGCAGCATGGCGCGAGGTGGCACGGCGCGTCGCCCACGAGATCAAGAACCCGCTGACGCCCATCGCCATCTCCGCCGAGCGCATCCGCCGCCATCTGGAGCGCGGCGTGCCTCCCGACGCCGCCTCGGTCGAACTGTTGCAGGGCTGCGCGGAGACCATCGCCGGCGCGGTCGAGACCGTGCGCACCCTGGTGGACGAGTTCGCCACCATGGCCCGCTTCCCTGCCAGCCAGCCGCAGCCCGCGAACGTCAACGCCATCGTGGAAGGCGCGCTGGCCATGTTCAACGGCCGCCTGGAGAACATCCGGGTGGAAACCGACCTGGCCCCCGATCTGCCCGCGGTGATGGCTGACCCGGAATCCCTGAAGCGCGCCCTCGCCAACCTGGTGGACAACGCCGCCGAGGCCATGCAGGATTCGCTGGTCCGTGAGGTGCACATCTCCACCGCGCTGATCGAGCCGCGGGAGGCGGTGGAGATCGTGGTGGCCGATACCGGGCACGGCGTGACCCGCGACCTGAAGGAAAAACTTTTCCTCCCCTACTTCTCCACCAAGGAGCGCGGCACCGGGCTGGGCCTGGCCATCGTGGGCCGCATCATCGAGGACCACCACGGCTCCATCCGCGTGGAGGAGAATTCCCCCATCGGCGCGCGCTTCATCGTGGAGCTGCCGGTGGTGGCCGCGGCCGAAGCGGCACCGGCCCAGGCTCCGCATGCATAGCATCCTCATCGTGGACGACGAGGCCGGCATCCGCCAGTCGCTGAAGGGCGCGCTGGAGGATGAAGGCTACAGGGCCTCGACCGCCGAGAGCGGCGAGGCCTGCCTGGAACTGCTCAAGAAGCGTCCCTTCGACGTGGTGCTGCTCGACATCTGGCTCCCGGGCATGGATGGCCTCGAGGCGCTGGAGAAGATCAAGCAATCCGAAGACGCGCCCGAGGTCATCATGATCTCCGGGCACGGCACCATCGAGACCGCGGTGCGCGCCACCAAGCTGGGCGCCTTCGACTTCCTGGAAAAACCGCTGTCGCTGGAAAAAATGCTCATCCTGGTGAAGAACGCGGTAGAGGCCCGCAAGCTGGAGAGCGAGAACCGCGACCTGAAGAAGCAGGTGCAGTCCAAGAGCGTGATCGCCGGCGACAGCGTCCCCATGAAGGCCCTGCGGCAGCAGATCGGCCTGATGGCGCCCACCAACGGCCGCGTGCTCATCTACGGCGAATCGGGCACGGGCAAGGAGCTGGTGGCGCTGGCCATCCACGCCCAGAGCCTGCGCAAGGAGGCGCTGTTCGTCGAGGTCAACTGCGCCGCCATTCCCGAAGACCGCATCGAGAGCGAACTCTTCGGCCACCGCAAGGGCGCCTTCCCCGGCGCCGGCGAGGACAAGGAAGGCAAGTTTCACAAGGCGGACGGCGGCACGCTCTTCCTCGATGAAGTCGGCGACATGAGCTTGAAGACGCAGTCCAAGGTGCTGCGCACGCTGGAGGAGCAGCGCTTCACGCCCGTGGGCGGCGACGAGCCCGTCACCGTGGACGCGCGCGTCATCGCCTCCACCAACAAGGACCTGGAGGAAGAGATCTCCAAAGGCAACTTCCGCGAGGACCTGTTCTATCGCCTGAACGTCATCCCGTTTTACGTGCCGCCGCTGCGCGAGCGCACCGAGGACGTCCCGCAGCTCGCCCGCTATTTCCTGAAAGAGTTCGCTGCCACCTACAGCCGCCGCTCCCGCGAGATCACCGACGACGCCATCGAGACCCTGATGCGCTACGCCTGGCCGGGCAACGTGCGCGAGCTGCGCAACGTCATCGAGCGCATCGTCATCATGAATCCCACGGTCACCAAGCTCGACCGCAAGCACCTGCCGCCGCTGGTCTATCGCGACGGCAGCCGCCGTGCCCTGGGCGGCGACTTCTCCACCCTGCACCAGGCCCGCGCCGCCTACGAGCGCGACTTCATCCTCAAGAAGCTCGACGAGAACCACGGCAACGTCACCCGCACCGCCGAGGTCCTCGGCCTGGAACGCTCCCACCTGTACCGCAAGATGAAAACGCTGGGTATCGCGGTGAAAGAATAGCCGGCAGCCCGCGGCCGGCGGCCGGCAGCGACAAATGACTGAGAGTTTCCGCAACCTCATCGAGTGGCAGAAGCCAAAGGCGCTGGTTCGGGATGTCTACGAAACTGCGAAGTCGTTCCCTAAGGACGAGGTTTACGGATTGACCGCACAGGTTCGGCGGGCGGCAATCTCCATTCCCAGTAACATCGCCGAGGGAAAGGGCCGCAGCACGAACCCTGATTTTCGGCACTTCCTGCTGCAAGCGCGGGGCTCCCTCTACGAGCTCGAGAATCAGTTCGAGATCGCCAGAGACCTTGCCTACATTTCAGACAGCCAACTCGCAACTCTCATCGGAAAGTGCAACGAGGTAGGCAGGCTTCTGAACGGGCTAATCAATTCGCTCGAATGACTAAACCCCGTTCTTGAGCGGTTTTGCTGCCGGCTGCCAGCCGCCGGCTAGTTCCCGACTCGCTGCCGGCTGCCAGCCGCCGGCTGCCAGCTAACTTTCGTGTCTCCAGTCGAGTCCCTCCACAAACTCGCGCGACTCGCGCCAGTTGGGCTCGACCTTCACGAACAGTTCGAGAAAGATCTTGGTCCCCAGCAGCTTCTCGAGCTCCACCCGGGCCGAGGTGCCGATCCTCTTCATCATCTCGCCGCCCTTGCCGATGAGGATCTTCTTCTGCCCGTCGCGCTCGCAGTAGAGCACGGCGGAGATCTTCGTGAGCTTGGGCGACTCTTCCCAGCTCTCCACCTGCACCGTGCTGGCGTAAGGCACCTCCTGCCCGGTGGCGATGAGGATCTTTTCCCGGATGATCTCCGCCGCCAGGAAGCGCTCGGGCTGGTCGGTCACCTGGTCCTTGGGGAAGTAGCGCGGGCCTTCGGGCAGGGCACGGATGACCTTGTCGAGCAGCAGGTCGAGCCCGTCGCGCGTGAGCGCCGAGATGGGGAGGATCTCCTGGAACCCGTGCTTCTGACTGTACTCGGCGATGAGCGGCAGCAGCTTCTGCTTCTCGATGCGGTCAATCTTGTTGAGCAGCAGGAAGACCGGCCCGCCGGTTTTTTTCGCCAGGTCGAGCACGAACTCATCCACGCCGCCGAAGCGCTGCGTGACGTCCGCGATCACCAGCAGCAGGTCCAGACCTTCCAGGGCGTCGTGCACCTCGCGCATCATCATCTTGTTGAGCGAGGAATCGGGTTTGTGCACGCCCGGCGTGTCGATGAAGACCACCTGCCCCGCCGGCCGGCCTTTGCGCGCCGGCACGTTCACCATGCCCTGGATGCGGTTGCGCGTGGTCTGCGGTTTGTGGGTGACGATGGCCACCTTCTGGCCCACCAGCGCGTTCAGCAGGGTGGATTTGCCGGCGTTGGGCCGGCCGATGATGGAGACGAATCCGGAGCGGAAGGACATCAGAGTTCAAGCGCTCGCGGCCTGGGAAGGCGCCGGGAACCGCCGGCTGATGCGCAGGCGCTCCACGCGCCGGGAGCTGGCTTCCAGCACCTCGAAGCGCAGGCCGTCGTTCTCCACCACTTCGCCGGCCTTGGGGATGCGTCCCAGGAGTTCGCTGACCAGGCCGGCTACGGTGGTGGCTTCGTGGCCCTCGGGGCGCACGCCGAAGAGCTCCACCAGCCGGTCCACGTCCATCTCGCCGGGGACCACGTAGGCGCCGGCGGATTCGCGCACGATGTCGGCCTTGGCCTCATGCTCGTCGCGGATCTCGCCCACGATCTCCTCCACCAGGTCCTCCAGCGTGACCACGCCGGCCACGTTGCCGTACTCGTCCACCACGATGGCCATGTGCTGGTTCTCGTGCTGCAACTCGCGCATCAGCGAGCGCACGCGCTGGCTCTCAGGGACGAAGTGCACGGGCTTCATCATGGTGCCCACGGTCTGGGCGCGGGCCTCGGTGTCCGCCACCTGCAGCACGTCGTGGGCGAAGACAATGCCCTTCACGTGGTCGATGGTGCCCTCGTACACCGGGACGCGGGAGTAGGGCTTGGCGCGCAGCAGCTCGGTGAACACCTCCACCGAGGTGTCGGCGGGGACGGCGACGATCTCCGGCCGCGGGGTCATCACCTCGCGCACCGTCTTTTCGCCGAACTCGACCACCGACTGGATAAGCTGCTTGTCGCCTTCCTGCAGGATGCCTTCCTCCTCGCCGGCCTCGATGAGCGCATCCACGGCCTCGCCGGGCTGCGGCTCTTCCGGGGGATGTTCCTCGGCCAACGCGGCCACCGACAGGCAGAAGCTCAGGATGATGGTCACGGGAAACACCAGGTACACCAGCAGTTGCAGCACCGGCGCCAGCGGCGCCAGCCAGTCGCCCCGGGTGCGCGTGAACAGGACGAAGGGCAGCAGCCGGTTGAACAGGATGACCACGAAGGTGACGCCCACGGCGGCCTGGGCCAGCTCCGGCAAGTCCCACTGGCCGTCGGCGAACACCACGAAGGCGAAGAGCAACGCGATGGTCGCGGTGAGAAGCTGGGCCAGCACCGCCATGGAGAGCTGGATGCGCGCGCGGCTGGCCCCCACGTGCGGCTCCACCAGCTTCTCGAACGCCTCGATGTTCTCCTGGAACTCGCGGGAGAGGAACTTCCCCATCTCGACATACACGCGGTCCACGTAGGAGACCAGCGTGAGCAAGCCAATGAGCACGGCAGCCGCAATGACGACGGCTCCGATCATCCCGTGTGGACGCGGACGGCCCGCCCGCGCCCCCTCCCTTCCCGCCTTCGACTGTGTGGATGCGGGCGACTCGCCCGCCTGGAATTCCGTCCGTGTGGAAACGGGCGACTCGCCCGCATGGAGTTCCGTCCAATGAGCGACCCCGGCAGACCCAGCCGGCGGCGCAGCGTCTCTTCGCGGCGCAACATCCGGCCGCGGTCGCGAGCGTCGTCATGGTCGAGCCCGGCAAGATGCAGCAGCCCGTGCAGGATGAGGATTTTCACCTCGGCGGCCGCGGAGTGTCCCAGGCGCCGCGCGCTGGCCGCCGCCACCTCCGCCGAGATGGCGATGTCCCCGGCCATCTGTAGATGCGGGCGAGTCGTCCGCGCGCCGTCTGCCGGGAACGATAGCACGTCCGTGGCTTCGTTCTTGCGGCGGTAGCGGCGATTCAGGCGGCGCAGTTCGGCGCTTCCCGTCACCAGGATGCTCACCCGGCCGCGCAGGCCGGCGGCGCGCTGCGCCCGTCCCGCAAAGCGGGCGAGGGAGGCGGCGCTGACTCCGCGGATTCTCTTTTCCAAGATCACCACAAGGAAATCCCAAGACGAACGGGAGGGCATTTTATCCAGCCCTCCCGCCAGTATTCTACTCGCTGGTGGTTATTCGACGGGACGATGGGGCGCGCCGTTGCGCAGGTCGGGCGATTTCCCTTCCCCCGCCAGGTCCTGCTTGTGCTCGTCGTAGGCGCGGATGATGCGCTGCACCAGGTGGTGGCGCACCACGTCGCCCTCGGTGAAATAGACGAAGGCCAGCCCCTCCACCCTGCCCAGGATGTCGATGGCCTGCAGCAGGCCGCTGCGCCGCGCCCCGGGCAGGTCGATCTGCGTGACGTCGCCGGTGATGACCGCCTTGGAGTTGAAGCCCAGCCGCGTCACGAACATCTTCATCTGCTCCGAGGTCGTGTTCTGCGCCTCGTCCAGGATGACGAAGGAGTCGTTCAGCGTGCGCCCGCGCATGAAGGCGATGGGAGCGATCTCGATGATGTTCTTCTCCAGGAAGCGCTCCACTTTGTCGGCGTCCAGCAGGTCGTAGAGGGCGTCGTAGAGCGGGCGCAAGTAGGGATCGATCTTTTCCTGCAACGTGCCGGGCAAAAAGCCCAGGCGCTCGCCCGCTTCCACCGCCGGGCGCGCCAGGATGATGCGATGCACCTTCTTGGCCAGCAAGGCGGAGATGGCCATGGCCACCGCCAGGTAGGTCTTCCCCGTGCCGCCGGGGCCGATGCCGAAGACCATGTCGTGGTTCTCGATGGCCTCCAGATACCGCCGCTGGTTCACACTCTTGGGTTGCACCGGGCGCTTGCTGCCCAGGGAGCGCTGCCGCCCCGCTTCCGCCAGCCCGCGCAAAGTCACGCTGGCGTCCGAGGCCACCAGGCGCAGCATGGAGCCCAGGTCGCCGTTGTTGAAGCTGAAGCCGGCTTGTTGCAGATGCTGGTAGTCGGCGAACACCTGCTCGGCGCGCGCCACGTCCGGGGCTGCTCCCTGGAACTCCAGCCGGTCGGACTTCAGGTCGATGGAAACGTGCAGGCCGTCTTCCAGCAGTCGCAGGTTCTCGTCGCGGGTGCCGAACAGGGTCTCGATGTGGGGACTGATGGGGATGCTTTTTTTCATGAAATCTCTGGCACGCGCCTCCGAGCGACGGGTGGGTTCTGCTGGGGCAAGGGATCGGGGCAGGCTGCGGGGCTAAAGATCGGCGCGGAAAAGACGCCCATTGCGGCTAGCGTACGCCGCTCCGGTGTGGCCGTCAACCAGCGTTAATCGCTTTTCGCCGCCGACGCCGGCACCGCCCGCTCACGCGCCCACTCGCGCAGCCGCTCAATGTCCTCGGCGCGGGTGGTGGAGAGGGGCACGGTCGAGCCCAGCGCCTCCAGCACCAGCGCCGTGGTCACCGGCTGTTTGTCGGCGTAGCTGGCGTACATGGCGGATTGCACCGCCGCCTCGATCTCCGCGCCCGAGTAGCCATCCCCGGCCGCCACCAGCTTTTCCAGGTCGAAGGCCTTCGCATCCAGCTTGCGGCGCTTGAGTTGCAGCGTGAAGATGGCGCGGCGCTCGACGGGGTTGGGCAGGTCCACGAAGAAGATCTCGTCGAAGCGCCCTTTGCGGATGAGCTCCGGAGGCAGCACGCTGACGTTGTTGGAAGTGGCGGCGACGAACACCGGCGCCTTGCGGTCCTGCATCCAGCCCAGGAACGAACCCAGCAGGCGGGCGGAGGTGCCGGCGTCGGAGGAGGCGGAATCGGGTCCGCTGCCGGCGAACACCTTCTCCAGTTCGTCGATCCAGAGCACGGCGGGCGCCAGTTGCTCGGCGATGCGAAAGATCTTGCGGATGCGCTTCTCGGTCTCGCCGATGTACTTGTCATAGACGGCGCTGGTGTCAAACTTGACCAGGGGCAGCTTCCACTCGCCGGCGATGGCGCGCGCGCACAGGCTCTTGCCGCAACCTTGTACCCCCATGAGGATGACGCCGCGCGGCGGGTCCAGCCCGTAGGCTTTGGCCGAGTCCTCCCACGCGCCCTTGCGCTGCCGCAGCCACTTCTTCAGGTTGTCGAGGCCGCCGACATCGGCCATGGCATCCGAGACTTCGATGAACTCCAGCATGCCGGAGCGGCGCAGCGTCTCCTTCTTGGCCTCGAGGACGTCGGTCACCACTTCGGAGGAGAGGGCGTAGCGGGCGACGATGGCCTGGGA
>CBRAFF010000015.1:0-12417 GCA_967755155.1 uncultured bacterium | reverse complement strand
GAGCTCCCCGAGGTCCACATGCACGTGGCCGACGGCCGCTCCTGGATCCGCAACAGCAAGGAGAAGTACGACGTCATCCAGATGACGCTGGTGGATACCTGGGCCTCCACCGCCGCCGGCGCCTTCGCCCTCAGCGAGAACAACCTTTATACCGTCGAGGCCTTCCAGGAATACTTCGACCACCTGAAGCCCGACGGCATCCTGGCCATCACCCGCTGGGAGTTCAAGGAACCGCGCGAGGCGCTGCGCGTGGTGAGCCAGGCGAGGGAAGCGCTGCGGCGGATGGGTGTGCAGGACCCGCGCGGGAACTTCATCGTCGTCTCCGATGGCCCGCTAGATGAGGACGGGCGTCCGGTGACCGTGCTGGCGAAGAGCTCCGCCTTCATAGCGGAAGAAGAAGGAAGGGTGAGGGCGCATGCGGCCGCGAACAGCAATCTCGACCCGCTCTTCCTGCCCTCCTGGCTGGGAGTTCCCGGGCCGGCTTCGCCTCCGGATCTGGTGCCCGGCAAGCACACCTTCACGGCTTTCCTCGCGGCTGCGGACCCGCGCTCGTTCGCGAGCGGCTATCCCTATGAGGTCACCCCCGTCACCGACGACGCTCCCTTCTTCTTCTTCACCATGAAGACCGGCAACGCGCTGCGCAACGTCCTGGCCGGCTCCGGCCGCGGCATCGACTGGAAGAACAACCTGGGCATCGTGGTGCTGGGGATGCTGCTGGTCATCTCCTTCGCCGCCGTGCTCGCGTTCCTCATCGTTCCCCTGGCTTGGCGCGCCCGCGTAGAGACGCGGCATGCCGCGTCTCTTCCCAAGCCGCGCGTCCTGCCGCTCCTCTACTTCGTCGCCGTGGGCCTGGGCTACATCCTGGTGGAGATCGCCTTCATCCAGCGCTTCGTGCTCTTCCTGGGACATCCCACGTACGCCCTGACCGTGGTGGTGTTTCTCCTGCTGCTTTCGAGCGGCGCTGGAAGCCTGTCGGCCCGGCGCTGGCTGGCGGACCCCCGGCGCGTGCGCTGGGTGCTGGCGGGGATTACTGCCGGCCTGGTGGCGCTGGTCGTTCTGCTGCCGCGCGTGCTGGGCGCCTGGATCGGCCTCCCCTTTCCGGCGAAGCTCGCAGTGAGCGCGCTGCTGCTGGTTCCCGTGGGGTTCGCCATGGGCATGCCCTTTCCCACCGGCCTGCGCCAGCTCGCCGAGCGCGGCCAGGGCGGCGTGGAGTGGGCCTGGGCGATGAACGCGGGCGCGAGCGTCTTGGGCTCGGCCCTGGCCATGGCCGTGGCCATCCACTTCGGCATCGCGGCTACGCTGGCCTCGGGCGCCGCGGCCTACCTGGCGGCGGCGGTGTTCACTCGCGGCTGGAATCCCGTTCCGGGCACGGGCGCCGCCTGACCGGGGCATCTCCTGCTGACGTCCCCTCCGGGTTCTGCTATGATTCGGCGCTCTCGTTGACCTGCGGTCGGGAAACCTGTGCCAAGCCAGAAACAAGTCCGTTGGGCGGAGTTGCGAGTCGGCATCACGGTGCTGGTAGCCGCCGTCATCTTCGCCGGCGTTGTCTTCCTGATGACCGGCACCACCGGCCTGTTCACCAAAAAGATCCATCTCAAGGCCTATTTCGAGAACGCCGAAGGACTGCGCGAAGGCGCGCCGGTCAGCCTGCAGGGAGTGGAGATCGGCAACGTCACCGGGCTGGCCATCGTCTCCAACCGCCCGACGGCGCCGGTCGAGGTCATCATGAAGGTGACCACGCGCTACAGCTCCAACCTGCGGAAGAATTCCGTTGCCGTGCTCTCCACCAAGGGCGCCCTGGGCGAAACCTACGTGGACATCACCGGCGGCGACCCCAAGGAGCCTCCAGCCCAGGATTGGGGTGAGCTGCCCGTCGAATCGCGTCCCGGGCTGCAGGACGTGGTGCGCTCCAGCCAGGACGCGCTGCAGGGCCTGGGCGTGGTGCTCAAGCGCGTGGACCGCATCGTCGAGGCCATCGAGGGCGGCAAGGGCACCGCCGGCAAGTTCATCTACGATCCTTCGATCTTCAACAAGGTCAACGCCACGGTCGAGGAGCTGCGCCTGACGGTGCGGGACATCAACCAGGGCAAGGGCACGGTGGGCAAGCTCATCCACGACGACGACCTCTACCGCCGGGCCAACGCCACCGTGGACAAGCTGAACAAGATCATTGACGGCATCGAGCGCGGCGAGGGCACGGCCGGCAAGCTGGTGAAAGACCCCAGCCTCTACGAGAACGCCAACAAGACCGCGGCCAGCGCCAGCAGGATCATGGAAGACGTGAACGCCGGCAAGGGCACGCTGGGGCGCATCACCAAGGACGAGGAGTTCGCCCGCAAGGTGGAGAACGTGGTCAACCGCCTCTCCGCCATCAGCGACCGCCTGGAAGCGGGCGAGGGCTCCGCCGGCAAGTTCCTGCGCGACCCGTCCCTTTACACCAACGCCGACCAGATGCTGGCCGAGACCCGGGGCCTGATCAAGGCCGTCCGGGAGAACCCGAAAAAATACCTCACTATCCACTTCAAGGTGTTCTAGCTTCCCTTCCCACCGGCCCTTCGTCCTAATATACTGTTCCGTTTCCGTCCCCATCCTCGAACCCGCAAGGAGACCATATGCGACGCTTTCATCCCGTTCTTCTGTTCGTGTTCTGCGCCGCGCTGGCATTCGCCCAGCAGGCGCCCGCTCCCGACGCCCAGCCCCAGCGCATGAAGAGCTTTGACCTGGACGCGCTCGACCGCTCGGTCGAGCCCTGCCAGGACTTCTACCGCTTCGCCTGTGGCGGCTGGAACCAGGCCAACCCCATCCCCGCCGACCAGACGCGCTGGGGACGCTTCGAACTCCTGCGCGAGTACAACCGCGCCCTCACCAAACAGATCCTGGAAAAGGCCGCTGCCAACAAGAAAGCCAGCGACCCCAACGAGCGCAAGATCGGCGACTACTACGCCGCCTGCATGGACGAGAAGGCCATCGATGCCCAGGGGCTGGCGCCGGCCGAGAAGTGGCTGCGCCAGATCGACGGCATCAAGAACACTCAGGGCCTGGCCAAAGTGGTGGCTGCGCTGCATGACCAGGGCGTCGCCGGGGTGTTCACCTTCCGCGCCTCCGCCCAACTGCACAACGCGGCGCAGACCGGCGCCTGGGCCGACCAGGGCGGCCTCGGCCTTCCCAACAAGGACTTCTATACCAAGACCGACGAGAAGTCGGTGAAGATCCGCCAGCAGTACGTGGAGCACATCGGCAACATGCTGAAGCTCCTGGGCCTGCCCGCGGACCAGGCGGGCGCGCAGGCACAGCAGGTGATGGATATCGAGATGAAGCTGGCCAACGCCTCCATGACGCCCACCGAGCGCCGCAACGCCACCAAGCTCGACCACTGGATGAAGCTCGCGGAGTTCGAGGCGCTCACCCCGTCGTTCGCCTGGGACAAGTACTTCGCGGCCATCGCGTCCCCCAGCTTCACCGAGCTCAACGTGGCCGTCCCGGAGTTCTACAAGAACCTGGAGGGCATGCTCAAAGACGTTCCCCTGGCGCAGTGGAAGACCTACCTGAAGTGGCACTTCGTCCGCACCCAGGGCAGCGCTCTGCCCACCCGGTTCGGCGACGAGAGCTTCAACTTCTACGGCAAGGTGCTGGGCGGCGCGCAGCAGCAGTTGCCGCGCTGGAACCGCTGCGCCCGCGCCGTGGATGCCGACCTGGGTGAGGCCCTGGGCCAGTTTTACGTGAAGGAGGCCTTCGGCGGCACCGCCAAGGAGCGCACGCTCAAGATGGTGCGCGACATCGAGAGCGCCATGGAAGCCGACATCCAGTCGCTGGACTGGATGACGGATGAGACCAAGCAGAAGGCGCTCGAGAAGCTGCACGCCATCGCCAACAAGATCGGGTATCCCGACCAGTGGCGCGACTACTCCACGCTCAACATAAAGCGCGGCGACGTGCTGGGCAATTCCCTGCGCTCCAACTCCTTCGAGCGCCGCCGCCTGCTGGCCAAGATCGGCGGCCCGGTGGACAAGACCGAGTGGGGAATGACGCCGCCCACGGTCAACGCCTACTACTCGGCGCTGCAGAACAACATCAACTTCCCCGCCGGCATCCTGCAGCCGCCCTTCTTCGACAACGACATCGATGACGCCGTGAACTACGGCGGCATCGGCGTGGTCATCGGGCACGAACTCACCCACGGCTTCGACGATTCCGGCTCGCGCTTCACCGCCAACGGCAACCTGGAGAACTGGTGGACCGACAAGGACAAGGCCCAGTTCGAGAAGCGCACCGCCTGCGTCGCCGACCAGTACTCAGGCTACAGCCCCCTCGAAGGCGTGAACCTGAAGGGCGAGCTGACCCTGGGCGAGAACACCGCCGACAACGGCGGCGCGCTCATCGCCCTTATGGCCCTGCGCAGTTCCTACGCCAACAAGCCGCCTCCGGAAAAAGACGGCTTCACCGCGGAACAGCGCTTCTGGATCGGCTTCGCGCAGATCTGGTGCGAGAACGTCCGCCCCGAACGCGCCCGCACCCTGGCCCTCAGCGACTCCCACTCCCCCGGCCGCTTCCGCACCAACGGCGTGGTCTCCAACTCGCCCGACTTCCAGAAGGCCTTCCGCTGCAAGGCGGCAGACCCCATGGTGAGAAAAGACGCGTGCCGGGTGTGGTGATTGGCAATTAGCAATTGGCAGTTAGCAATTAGCGAGGGCCGCCCGTGGGCGGCCCTTTGTTCTTGCTCTCACTTCTCTCGTAATCTTGTTTTTAGCTCACTGCTAATTGCCGCCGTCTCCGCCTGCTCATGCGCATGGTAGCTCGACCGCACCAGCGGTCCCGGCGAGCGCGCGTAGCGCGCTCCCGAGAAGCACCGCGCGGTAGAGGCGTCCAGCGCATGTATCCGATGTAGCGGCAGAGGCTTGCCTTCGACCCGGCGCGGGCGCACAATGGCGCGCCATCCGTTCCGGAGACGCTGCCGTGGACACCCAAAAGCTCGCTACCGCCGTGCTCGTGCTGGCGCTGGCCGGCTGCTCGTCGTCCAAGCCGAAGCCGGAGGCGGCACCCCAGCCGGAGCTCGAGATCGAGGTAGAGCGGCCACAGTACGAGGGACGCGTGACGCTGTACGCCGACGGACGCGAGGTCGGCCAGTCCGTTGGCGGCCTGACGGTGCGTCTTCCCGCTCACCCGTGGCCCAAGCTGACGGCGACGATCGAAAACCTGTGCGGCAGCCGGGACGCAACCGTATCGCTGACGGAAAGGACCCCGCAGTCCCAAGCCACTGGGAGCCGAAAGCAGATGGTGGCGGAGCTCACTCTGGCGGAAGCGCAGGACCCTTATGAGCGGGTGGAGCTCTGGGTGGACAACCGCGGACGTCCGGCGGCACGGCTCCGCGTCAACAGAGCGGCACAGCTCTCCAGCTTCATACCCGTCCAGAGAGCGGATTTTGACGTCGAGGCGGACCGGGCCACGCACTTCAGCCTCGCCTACTGTCCGTCGGCACGCGAGGTATATCTCGACGACAAGCTCGTCGGGAAGCTGCCGGAGTACGTGAAGGACGGCCGCCAAGTGGTATACAAGTACGACGTGAAGTACTCGCGCGACCTGCTGCTCGACACCTCGGGCAAGGGCTGCTACGTGTACACGACATACTGCTACGTGAAGAAGGGCCTCGAGCAGAAGGGCCTCGAGGGGTGCAGCCCGAGGTCGCACACCTATCGCAGCCAGCAGTTGCATCGCATGCCGGGTAAGATCGACTTTTTCTTCGAGCCGGCGCCAAAGGAGGCAGGGTCAGTGTATGAAAGCACCGAACTCGCGAGCCTGAACGACTGCCGCGCGCGGTAAGGGTTACTGCGCGGCGTCCGCCTGCTCATGCGCGTGGTAGCTCGAGCGCACCAGCGGCCCGGACTCCACGTGGCGGAAGCCCATCTGGAGCGCTTCCTGCTTGAGGAAGGCGAACTCGTCGGGCGTGTAGTAGCGCGCGATGGGCAGGTGGTCTTTGGACGGCCTTAGGTACTGGCCCACGGTGAGGATGTCCACGCGGCGCGCGGCCAGATCGCGGAAGACCTCGAGCAGCTCGTCCATGGTCTCGCCCAGGCCCACCATCACGCCGGACTTCGACGCCATCCCCGGCGCGAACTTCTTGACGTTCTCCAGCAGGCGCAGCGAGCGCTGGTAGCGAGCCCCGGAGCGCACCGCGCGGTAGAGCCGCGGCACGGTCTCGGTGTTGTGGTTGAGGACGTCGGGGCGGGCGTCGAGGACCGTGCGCAGGCATTCGTCGTCGCCCTGGAAGTCGGGGATGAGCACCTCGACGCGGCAGCCCGGCGCGGCCTTGCGGATCTCCGCGATGGTTGCGGCGAAGATGCGCGCGCCGCCCAGGTTGTCGTCGTCGCGGTTGACGCTGGTGACCACGGCGTGCCGGATGCCCAGCGCCGCCACCGCTTCCGCCACCCGCCGCGGTTCGTCCTGATCGATGGCCTCCGGCTTCCCTTTGGGGACAGCGCAGAAGCCGCAGCGCCGCGTGCACAGGTTCCCCAGCAGCATGAACGTCGCGGTGCCGTGGTTCCAGCACTCGCCGATGTTGGGACACTGCGCCGACTCGCACACCGTATGCAGCTTGAGCCCGCGCGCCAGCCGCTTGAGTTGGTGATAGTTCTCGCCCACGGGCGCGCGCGCCTTCAGCCACTCCGGCTTGGGCCGGGGCAGCCGCGGCGAGAGGTCGATCTGCACCAGTTCCAGAAAGGCGGCCATACGGAACAATTGTAATTGCAGATTGAAAGATTGCAGATTGCAGAATGGGCCGGAAGCTGGATCGGTCCAATTCTGCAGTCTGCAATCTGCAATCAGAGCGTGTGCAAATACGCGATCATGTCCTCGAGCTCGCGCTCGTCCATGCTGGAGCGATAGCCGGGCATGTTGGGGCGGCCGAGCAGGATGGCGTCGCTCACGCGCTCGTCATTCGCGGGCGCGCCCGAGGGCAGGTACTTCTTCTTGTAGAGGTCTTTCATGCTGGGGCCATTGCGCGGCCGGTCGAGGTAGGCTTCGTGGCAGTTGGCGCAGCGGGAGTTGAAGCTGCGGCGGCCGCGCGCCTGCTGCGCCGTCAGCCCCAGCTGCGCGTCCGTCCACCCCGAGCGGTCCTTCTCGCAGGCCAGCGCGGCCAGCAGCAGAAGGAGCACCGAGCCCAGCGCGATTTTTCTTCCCGTCGGCAAGCGGACTATTATCTTGGGGCGCGGCGCTTTTGGCTACTCCGCTGTTCCATGCCCATCCTGCTCAAGCGCGTGTATGAGAAACCGGCCCGCGGCGACGGCACGCGAGTGCTGGTGGACCGGCTGTGGCCGCGCGGCGTCACCCAGCAGGCGGCCGCGCTCGATGCCTGGCTCAAGGACCTGGCGCCCTCGCACGCGCTGCGCCGCTGGTTCCATGCCCGCCCGCGACACTGGCAGATGTTCCGTAAGCGCTATCTCCAGGAGCTTTGCCGGCCGGAAGCCGAGCGCGCGCTCGAGCAACTCTACGACCTGGCGGCGCGGCGCCGCCGGCTCACCCTGGTCTTTGCCGCGCGCAATCCCGAGCAGAACAACGCCGCCGTGCTCAAGCAACTGCTGGAAGGGATGCGCAAGCCGCCTTCCTCGAGCGGCGGAGCCGCCGCCGCCGGGATGCGCTCACGCGCCCGCGCCTCACGCCGGAGCTAGATTCTGCTTTTCGTCTTACATTCCGAGGCCGAAGGCCGAGGAATCCCTATCACGCCCCGTGGTCTTCCAGTTTGTCCTCCTGAGCCCCAACTTGTCGGCTCGGCGCCAGCCGAGAGCCTGCCCTGAGCGGAGTCGAAGGGAAGGACCTTGCGCTTGCATTTTGCATTTTTAATTTTGCATTTTGCATTTCCCCACAGGCGGGAAGCCGCTACTTCTTGGCTGCGGGCGGATACGCCTCGTCATCCACGATGGCCAGCACGATCTGGTCGATGGTGGCCAGGGCCCGGCTGTTGGTCAGGTTGTGGTTGTTGCACATGATGGAGAAGGCCACCAGCTCGCCCGTGGCGGTTTTGGCGTAGCCGGAGAGCACGTTCACGTGGCCCAGCGACCCGGTCTTGGCGGTGACGTTCGAGGCGGCGGGCGTCCCTTTGAAGCGCTCGGCGAGCGAGCCGTCCACGGCGGCGAGCGGCAGGGTGTCGCGATAGCGGTCGAACCAGGGCTGCACCGCCGCGTAGAGCAAGAGCTGAAGCATGGCATGCGGCGTGGCCAGGTTCTGCCGCGAGAGGCCGGAGCCGTCGAACAGCGCGTACTCCTGCGGTGGGATGCCCGCGCCCGCCAGGAAGGTGCGCACCACGTCCAGGCCGCCGTCGATGGTGCCGCCGCTTCCCTTCTCCCGCCCCAGCAGGCGCAGCGCCAGCTCGGCGTGCAGGTTCTGGCTCACCTTGTTGATGACCCGCAGGTCTTCGGAGAGCGGCTGCGAGACGTAGCTGGCCAGCGTCATGCGCGGGCTGGGAACGGCGGGAGGGGTGGGACCGGCGTCGCCGCCACCGGCCGTGGCCACCGCGGTCACGGTGAAGGTGGAAAAGCCCGCCACGTCGCTATGCCGCGCCCGCGCGCGCCCGTAGACGGCCACGCCCCGGCGCTCCAGCATGCGGCGGAAGAGCTGCGCCGCGAAGCCCGCCGGGTCCTCCATGGCCACCGATTCGGTCACGCCCTTGTCATCCGCCGGGATGCTGCCCCAGAGCGTGATCTCGTCCGAGCCCGGCTGCCGGTTCAGGCCGAAGCGCCGCGGGCCGCTTCCCGCCGGCATGGTCAGGATGCGGTTGTCCAGGTGGTAGTACTCGGGAAAGGGGTCGAGGGTGACGAAGGCCTTCTCCCCGGCGCGGTCGCCGGGCATCACCGTCAGGAAGAGCACGTTGTCGTTCAGCGTGAGCGCCGAGACGGGAGCGCCGTACTCCCAGGTGAGGTCGTCCTGCGCCCAGCCTTCGCCGTAGCGCTCGAAGGCGTAGTAGCTGTCGTCGGCCACCACGTCGCCGTCAATGTACTTCACGCCCTTCTCTACCACCTGGTCGGCCAGGGCCTCCAGCGCCCTCAGGTAGGGAGGCTTGCGCTCGGTCTTCAGGTTGTAGGGCAGGGTGCGCCCGGAGAGGTTGGGATCGCCGCGCCCCACCAGCACCAGGTCGCCGTTCAGGCGGCCGTAGCGGTCGAGCGTGGCCGCGCTTTCCACCGACGTATGGAAGCGGTGGTCGGGACCCACCAGGGCCAGTGCCGCGGCGGTGGTGAACAGCTTGACGTTCGAGGCCGGGGTAAAGAGCTTGCCGGAGTTGCGGGAGTAGAGCGTCTTGCCCGTCGCCACCGAGGCCACTTCGATGCCCCAGAATCCCCGGGCCACGTCCGGATCGGCGAGCAGCTGCTGGATGCGGGAGTCGAGCGAGGGCTTGGGCGGGGCGGCGGCCGGCTTCCGCGACGCGGCGGCCTGGGCGGGGAGCGCCGCCAGCAGCAGCGTTGCCAGCGAAACCACTAGCCATGCGCGTGGGCGAGCCATCCTCATGGAGCCGATTCTAGCACTGGTAACGCCGGCGTCCCGCCGGTAACCACGGCAGCCGGGTTGTCATCCTGAGCCCCGCCTTGCCGGACGAAGGACCTTGCGGTAGCGCCGGCGTCCCGCCGGCAACCACGGCAGCCGGGTTGTCATCCTGAGCCCCGACTTGTCGGGGCGAAGGACCTTGTGGTTGTTTTTGCATTTTGCATTTTGCATTTTGCATTCCTTCTTCCCTTTGCCCCCCAAATTCCCCTTGACATCCACTCGCCGCATCTGTTATTTCTGTAATTACTGAAACAACAGGAGATAACGCCATGCCCGCCCTTTCGCCCGTCACGCAAAAGTTCGTCCTGCACTGGGGAGAGATGGGAGCGCGCTGGGGCATCAACCGCACCGTGGCCCAGGTGCATGCCCTGCTCTTCCTGGCGCCCCGTCCCCTGCACGCCGAGGAGATCACCGAGGCGCTCGGGGTCTCGCGCTCCAACGTGAGCACCAGCCTCAGGGAACTGCAGGCCTGGGGCATCATCAAGGTGGTGCACGTGCTGGGCGACCGCCGCGACCACTTCGAATCCATGAAGGACGTGTGGGAGATGTTCCAGATCATCCTGGACGAGCGCAAGAAGCGCGAGATCGATCCTACGCTCCAGATCCTGCGCGAGTGCGTGGCGGAAGCCGACGCCGCCGGGGCCGCCGAAAGTCACACGCGCAAGCGCCTGGCGCAGATGCTGGAATTCTTCGAGACCATCACCGGCGGCTACTCGCAACTGCGCCGCCTCTCCACCACCGCTATGGTCAAGTTCCTGAAGCTGGGGGGCGGCAAGAAGCTGGCGGTGATGGGCAAGTAGGAGGAGAGATGGGCACCTTTCTCGAGACGCATCCCGGCGAGCGCTACACCCCGCCGGCGGGCTGGGTGGTCTACGACGGCGCCTGCGGCGTGTGCGCGGGCCTGGCGCGGAGCTTCCGCCCGCTGCTCGAGCGCCGCGGCTTCGCGCTGGTCCCCTTGCAGGCGCCCTGGATGAGCTCGCGCTTGCGCTTTTCCTACGGCATCCCGCTGGAGAATCTCCTGGACGAGATGCGCGTGCTCACCGCCGACGGCCGCGCGCTCGCCGGCGGCGATGCCGTGCTCTTCCTCGCGGGACGCATCTGGTGGGCACGGCCGCTGGCCGCCGTCGCTTCCCTCCCGCCCTTCCGCGCTCTGCTGCACCGCGGCTACCGATGGTTCGCCGCGCGGCGGCACCGCCTCTCCACCGCCTGCGGCATCCATCGCGCGCCTCCGGCGGCGCACCGCGCCGCCTGAGAGCTCCCGGTGCACGCGCTTCTAAAAAACGCTTCGCATCGCCCCTTCCCGCTTCCCCGCGCCCCCTGGGTCATGCGCCAGACCTGGCATCACCTGCTCTTCGCCAGCTGGCCGGTGAAGGCGGACCACGTGCGCCCGCTGCTGCCGCCCGGCATCGAGCTCGACCTCCGCGACGGCGAGGCCTGGCTGAGCGTGATCCCTTTCCACATGACCGGCATCGGCCTGCGCGGCTTTCCTGACCTGCCGGGATTCTCCGCTTTCCCCGAGGTCAACGTCCGCACCTACGTCGTCCGCGACGATAAGCCCGGCGTGTACTTCCTCAGCCTGGACGCCACGCACGCCGCCGCCATGTGGGTGGCGCGCGCCTGGTATCACCTGCGGTATCTGCGCGCCGCCATCTCCGTCGCGTTGGGAGAAAAGGAGGTTCGCTACTCCTGCCGGCGACTCGAAGGCCCGCGCCCGGCCGAGCTGCGCGCCGCCTATGCCCCGGTGGCCGAAGCCCGGCCCGCCGCGGCCGGGACGCTCGAGCACTGGCTCACCGAGCGCTACTGCCTGTACGCCCTCGGCCGCCGGCGCCTCTACCGCGCCGAGATCCATCACCTGCCCTGGCGCCTGCATCCGGCCGAAGCCGAGTTCGAACAGAACACCATGGCGCTCTCCCACCGCATCCCTCTGCCGGAGACGCGCCCGCTGCTCTACTTCTCGCGGCGCATGGAGACGCTGGTGTGGGCGCCGGAGCGCGTCTCCTAAGCAACTGTCATCCCTTAAGTGTTGGTGTGGGGCAAAGCCGCGCGTATGGTCCCTCTCCCGCTTCGCGGGATCGGGATGTAAAAAGCGAAACCAGACAGCCGATTCCTGTAGCCGCCCGGCTCTCCCATGCAGTAAAAAGTCTGCATGCCCCACGGCGCCGGATCCCTACTACTCGAGCTGTTCATCATCTTCGTCTCGGCGAAGCTGCTGGGGGAGCTTTTCGAGCGCCTGCGATTGCCCGCGGTGCTGGGCGAGATGCTGGCGGGCGTCATCCTGGGCCCCAGCGCGCTGGCGCTGGTCCACCCCGGGGAGATCACCACCGCCCTGGCCGGGCTGGGCGCGATTTTTCTGCTGTTCACCGTGGGCCTGGAAACCCCGCCCGAGGACCTCCTGAAGGTGGGGAAGACGGCGCTGGGCGTGGCCGCCGGCGGCGTGGCCGTTCCCTTCATCCTGGGATTCGGTTTCATGGCGCTGCGCGGCGCGCCGGGGCATGAATCCACCTTCGTGGCCGCCGCCATGGTAGCCACCAGCGTCGGCATCACGGCGCGCGTGCTGCGCGACCTGGGAGCGCTGGAGACCCGCGCCGCACGCGTCATCCTGGGCGCCGCCGTCTTCGACGACATCCTGGGCATGCTGGTGCTGGCCATCGTCACCGGCCTGGCCGCGCACGGCTCCATGCAGTGGCTGCTGTTTGGGGTGCTGGTGGTGGAGGCCCTGGCCTTCGCCCTGTTCATGATCTACGTCGCGCCGCGCGTCATCCGCCGGGTGCAGCCCCGGGTGGATCGCCTGTCGCTGCACGACGCGCCCCTCATCCTGGCCCTGGGCCTTTGCCTGGGCCTTTCCGCCGCGGCCGAGCAGATCGGCATGGCGGCCATCATCGGCGCGTT
>CBRAFF010000014.1:0-12601 GCA_967755155.1 uncultured bacterium | reverse complement strand
TATAGGTAAGCAGCTCGTAGAGCATGACGCCGGTGGAGAAGATGTCGGTGCGGCCATCCACCACCTGGGCGTTGATCTGCTCCGGCGACATGTAGGTAATGGTGCCCACCACCTGGCCGGTGCGGGTGAGGGATTGGTCGCCGATGCGGGCGATGCCGAAATCCACGATCTTCACGGCGCCGTCGCTCAGAACCATGAGGTTGGCGGGCTTGATGTCGCGGTGAACGATGCCCTTCTGGTGGGCGTAGTTCAATCCGTTGAGGCCCTGGATGATGTAATCCAGCTTCTGCACCATGGAGATTTCGCGGCGGCTGGAAATGATCTTGTCCAGCGGCTCGCCTTGCAGGTACTCCATGACCAGATAGGGATTGCCTTCCTGGTCGCCCAAGTCGTACACGATGACGATGTTGGGGTGCTGCAACATGCCCGTGGACTGGGCTTCGCGGTAGAAACGCTTGAGCAGGTCGGGATTATCGGCGAAGCCGCCGGTCATCATCTTGATGGCGACCAGGCGTCCGATGCGGGGGTCGGTGGCCTTGTACACCACGCCCATGCCGCCCTTGCCCAGGACGTCCACCACCTCGTACTTGCCGATCTTGTTGACCGTCGGTTGCGCCATTATTGCGCCACCTTGAGCAATTGGCCGCCCATCACCACCGTCGCCCCCACCGGCACCGGGGCCTTCTCGCGCACCTTGACGAAGGTGCCGTTGCGGCTGCCGCTGTCTTCCAGGAAGAAATTCTCACCGCGATGATACACCTTGGAATGCGCCCCGCTCATGAACCCATCTTCGGGAAAGGTGTACGTCCCCTTGTTGCGCCCCCAGGTGATCTCCTGGTCGAACAGCGGGAAGCGGTTATCCGTCTCCTTGCCCTGGGGATTGAGGGCGACGAACTCGGCGATGGACTCGTTGAGCATGGCCTGCATGTTCATGACAGTGGTGCCGGTGGCAGCGGCGTGAGCCAGGGCTTCCGCCTTCTCATGGAAGCGGAAGGTCTGCCGTCCCATCATCACCACGTCGCCATTCTGCAGCATGTAGGTGGCGATGAGGCGCACATACACGCCCTTGCCCTGGCTGGCGTCCTCCACGAAGAGCTGCCCGCGGTCCACCGAGAAGCGCGCGTGCAGCGGGGCCAGTTGCGGGTCGGCGGCGAATTTCAGGTCTCCCTCGGTCTTGCCTACCGCCAGCTTGCCATCCTGCAACTCGTGCTCCGAGCCTACGGACCCGTCTTTCTTGATGTGCTGCAATTTGAACTTGGGCAGGACGACGGAAAACTTGGCGCCGCCCAGGACCACGGTGTGCGCGGCGGCGGGCCGCGTGGTGCCAGCCTCGCTCCAGGCCACCTCGAACAGGTCGCGGTCGCCTTCTTTCCCTTTCAGCGCGAACCGCCCCATGTGGGAGATCTTGAAGACGCCCAGCTGCGCCACCTGCTGGTTGAGGGTATCGGAGATGACGATCTGCTCGGGCGAGGCCACGCTCTCCACCCGCGAAGCCACGTTCACCACGTCGCCGAAAACGTCGTTGGACTTCACGATGCCGTTGCCGTAGTTCAGCCCGATGCGGATGAACACATGGTCCTGCTCGGGCCGGGGCGCGTTGAAGACGATCAACTGCTTCTGCATCTCGATGGCGGCCTGGATCGATTCCTGGCAATCCTCGAAGGTGGCCATGATGGCGTCGCCGATGGTCTTGACCACCCGGCCACCGTGCCGCTCCACGATCTGCCGCAGCGCGTCGTTGCACTGGTGCACCATCATCATCCCGGCCACGTCGCCGTACTTCTCGAAGTAGGCGGTGGAGCCCTTGATGTCGGTGAACATCACGGTGATGGTGCGGCGAAACTTCTCCAACTCGGCCAGCAGGTCGGCCTGCGCCCGCGACGATTGAATGATTTGGGTGACGCTATCTTGAGGCGACATGGGTCCCTGCGACCCCCTTTAGGGGCAAGGCGGCCGCGAACGTACCGGATAGTGGCCTTGGAAGGCGCACGCCTACCTCACAGAACCCTCCCCTTGCGGGGCAAGGAGGCGCTCTCTTGCAAGCCACTTTGTGCCCCTAACGGTATCACGGAAAGCCCCTCCCCGGAAGGGGTTTTCACCCGCTCTAGTACTAAAGTAACCCCGCTATCCTCCTACGCCGCCCAGCAGCCGGCGCAAGCCTTCCCGGAAGTTCGTTTTGGGCACAAGGAGGCTCAGGACCAGGTGGCCCTGGCCGCTAAAGCCGTAGAAGTGGCCGGGGTGCGCCAGCACCCCGTGCCGCCGCAGCAGCGCCAGGGCCAATCCTTCGTCCGAACCCATTGCGGGAACCCTGAGCACGGAGTACCAGCCGCCCTCGCTCTCCAGAACGCGGCAAGCGGGGTAGCTTGCAAGCTGGCGCGCGAGCTCGCGCCGATTGGCGGCCACCCGCTTGCGAATCTGTGCCTGGAGCGGCCTGCGCTGGGGCAAGAGCGCCGGCAGGGCAAGCTGGGCCGGGGTATTGACGGAAAGGTAGGTGTCGGCGATGACCTCCAGCCGCTCCAGCGCCCGCTGCACCTGGGGCCTGGGACCGTTCACCACCGTCCAGGCCACCTTCATCTGCGGCAGGGCGGAGACCTTGGAGAGCCCGCTCAGGACGAAGGTCAGCGCGCCGCGGTTGGCGGCCAGCGAAGGACGCGTTCGGCCGTCGTGGGGGTAATCGAGGAAGACCTCGTCCGCGATGAGCGCCAGGCCCCTTCGGGCGCAAAGGGAGTTCAGCGCGGCGAGTTCCTGCCGCTGCACAAACGAGCCCGTGGGATTGTTGGGGTTCACCACCACCACGGCCCGGGTCCGCGAGGTGAGGGCCGACTCCAGCGAGTGCAGGTCGAACTGCCAGCCGTGGTCGTAGAGCAACGGGTAGGAGCGGAGTTCCACGTCGTTCAACCCGGCCAGAAAGTCGAACAGCGGATAGCTGGGCGCGGGCGCCAGCACCTGATCGTCGGGCTCGCACAAAGCGCGGAAGAGGAAGGAATACGCCTCGCTTGTGCTGGCGGTCAGGAGGATTCTTTCCGGGTCCACACGCAGGGACGCCGTCCCTCGTCCGCGCCCGCGGTAGTAATCCGCGACCGCCTGTCGCGCCGCGCGCATCCCGCGAGGATCCGGGTGATAGACGAGCGCCGCCGGCCCCGCCAGCGCCCGGAGAATAGCCCGACGGTCGTACTTCAGCCCACAGCGCGTGGGGTTTGATTCCGTCAGGTCGAGGACTTCCCTGCCGCGGGCGCGCATGCGCTCGAGTTCGGCCGCCAGCCGGTTCGGCGTCAGGTCCCAGTCGGTGCGTGAGGAGAACATCCTTGCCCTCGGGGAAAACGAGAACACTACCCGGCCTGCCCCGGAGCGTCAAACGCGCGGCGTTGGTGCGTCGGGGCAGAACGGCCTCCCGTATAATCGCGGCGGGCGACGGTCATGCCCGGCGAGGTCAGCAGGAGAACTTGGACCCACAAGAACACGGCCGGCAGCGCAAACTCACCTCCTTCGCCGTGATCCTCCTGTTGTGGGCCGTCATCTACCTGCCCGGACTCTTCCGCCCTGCCCTGCTCGACGACACCGACTCCGTCCACGCCGAGGCGGCGCGCGAGATGGTCGAGCGTGGCGACTGGACCACGCTCTACGTCAACGGCCTGCGCTACCTGGAGAAAGCCCCGGTCCAGTACTGGGGCATGGCGGCCGGATTCCAGTTCCTCGGCGTGACGGAGTGGGCGGCGCGCCTGCCCCTGGCGCTGGGCGTCCTGGCCCTGCTTTGGGCCACGTTTTCTCTGGGCCGCCGCCTCTTCGGCGCCCGTGCCGGATTCCTCTCCGCTTTCGTCCTGGTGACCGCCTTTGGCCCCTTCATGTGCACCCGCATCCTCATCCCGGACATCCTGGTGGGGCTGTGGCTCATCCTGGGTTTCGACTTCTTCCTGCGCACCCTCGATGAGGACGAGCCTTCGCGCCTGTCCTGCTGGGGGCTGGCCGTGGTCACGGCGGTGAACGTGCTCACCAAGGGCCTGATCGGACTGGTGTTCCCGGTGGCGACCATCGGTTTGTTCCTTCTTCTGACCGGGAGGCTGAAGCACCTGCTCAAGCTGCGCCTGGTGACGAGCGCGCTGGTCTTCCTGGCGGTGGCCGCGCCCTGGCACATCCTGGCGTCGCTGGCCAACCCGGCCCAGGGCGACGCGCGCGGCTTTGCCTGGTTCTACTTCATCAACGAACACGTGCTGCGCTTTCTGGGCCGGCGCTATCCCAAGGACTACTACACCGAGCCCCTGCTCACCTTCTGGGGCGTCCTCTTCCTGTGGATGGCGCCGTGGAGCGCCTTCCTGGTCCAGGGACTGGGCCGCGTGCCGCGGAGGCTGGCGGAGATCCGCAAAGGGCTCGACGCTCGCGGACGCGCGCGCCTGCTGTTCGCATTGTGGGCGGCGGTGATCGTCGTCTTCTTCAGTTTTTCCAGCCGTCAGGACTACTACCTGGCGCCGGCGCTGCCCGCTCTGGCGCTACTGATCGGCGACTGGCTCAGCCAGGAGGAGGCGCCGGAGAACGAGGCGCTGCGGCGCACAGGCCGCTGGTCGTCGGCGGTCTTGCTGGTGATCGGGCTGGCCGGATTCGGGGCGGCGATGTGGCTGGCCTACCACTCCTCGCCGCCGGCGCCGGGAACGGATGTCGGCGAGTTGCTCTCCCACAATCCGGAGACGATTCCCTTCCTCTTCGGCCGGGTCTTTGAACTGAACCTGGCGGTGCTGGGCGTCTTTCGCGGGCCGCTGGTGGCCACGGGCATCGCCTTGCTCCTGGGCACGGGGTTGAACTGGATGTGGCGGCGCCGCGGCGCCCCCGACGCCGGCAACCGGGCGCTGGCCGCCATGATGCTGGTAGTGCTCTACAGCACCTTGCAGTCCATGGTGATCTTCGAGCCCGTCATCTCCTCCAAGACGCTGGCGCTAGCCATCGAGCGCGCGTATCGCCCCGGCGACGCCATCGTCATCAACGCCGAGTATGAGAAGGGCTCCACGCTGAACTTCTACGCCCGGGTCCCGGTGCACGTTCTGAACAACCGCACCGGGAACCTCTGGTACGGCTCGCTGTTCGCGGACGCTCCGCTGGTCCACGTGGACCACGTCTGGCTGGCGCAGCAATGGAACGGTCCCTCGCGGGTCTTCCTGTGGACGGAGAAGCGCCACCGCGAGCGGGCGCTGATGGGAGTCCCGCCCGGGCAGGTGTTTGAGTTCGCTTCCGGCGGCGGCAAGGTCATCCTCACCAATCGTCCGCCGGAGCCGGCGCGCTAGGCGGGCCGCAGCTTGCCCTTCTCCAGGATGAAGTCGTGGCCGCGCCAGTGGATGCGCCGGCTGGCGTAACTGCCCAGCCATACCAACACCGAGAGAAAATCGCCGAGTGGGAGGAGCCAGAAGGAGCGCACGACCTCGCGGTCGCCCAGCACCCCCACGCCTACCCCCAGCGCCATCCCCCAGCGCACGAGGACGGTGAGCGCCAGCAGGGCCCAGGCCCAGGGAGCGAAGCGCGAGAGCAGGAGCGCCGCCAGCGCCCAGGTCTGCCCGAAGGTTAGCGCCATGCCGAAGTAGCCGGCGGGACGCGAGTGGCGCACGGTGCGCGCCCAGCGCAACTGGTGTTCCAAGAAACGCGCGAAAGAATACTCGTGGACATGGGTCTCCACCACGAACCGGGAGAGCGCCACCTTCATGCCGCTCTTGGAGACGCGGGAACCCAGTTCGTAGTCATCGGCCAGGTAGTCGACGATGGGCTGGAATCCGCCGATGGCGTCGAGCGCCTTGCGGCTCAGGGCCAGGGTCGAGCCCAGCCCGAAGCGGACGCCCTCCAGTTGCCGCGCCGCCAGCACTCCGGGGATGAAGTCGGTGGCGATGCCCAGGGCCTCGAGGCGCGAGCCCAGCGTCGAGCCGGCGCGTCCGCGATAGAGGCAGGTCACCATGCCGACGGCGGGGTCCTCGAAGTACGCAAAGATGCGGCGCAGGTAGTCCGGCGGAACGCGGATGTCGCTGTCGGTGACCAGAACGTGGCCGTGGCGGGCCTGGGCCAGCATCTGGACGAGTTTGCTGACCTTGCGGTTCGCACCCAGCACCTCCGGGCAAAGCACTAGTCGTACCCGTCCTGGGAACTCGCGCACCAGTTGCTCGGCGACCGCGGCGGCGGGGTCGGCGGCGTCGCCCACTCCCAGCAGGACTTCGAACTCAGCGTAGTCCTGCGCGCAGTGGCTGTGCAGCGCTTCGTGGAGTTCCGGGTCGGCGCCGCGCAGCGGCTTGAGCAGGGAGACCGGAGGCAGCGGGCCCGCCGTCGCGGGCTCCTTCTGCCGCGAGATTCCCAGCGCGCTCCACAGGCAGACCAGGTAGTAGGCGAGGGCGCACAGCGCCCCACCCGCCGCGAATTTCGCCGCGAGGTCCATGGACAGGATGGGCTATCTTCGCACGAGGCGCCGGGTTTCGCAGATATCCGTCAACTATCCACAGGTGGTTTTGCTATGCTTCGCGCAGGCGCTGCGTTCGCCATGCCGGCGCTGCCGTGGAGGCATTGTGAAGATACCGGACTACTTCAAGGATGTACGTTACGTGGGCCGCGCCCGGGGCGCGCGCCGGACCTATCACGTCTTCGAGGGCAGCCATGCTTACCTGGTGGTCTCGCCCAACAGCCGCGGCGGCTTGAACGTGAACCCGGTCGCGCGCAAGACGCCGGACCTCATCTCCAAGCGCTTCCGCGGCCGTCATCTCACCTCCAAGCGCCTAGCCAAGGCCGGCGGACCCTTCCGCGCCGCCTTCGCGCCCCTCAACGCCCTGTACGTGATGGTGGCGCTGGGCCGCGCCAGCAAGCTGAAGATCATGGAAGGAAAGTCCATGGTGTTCTCCATCAAGTAGCGCACGGGCCCACGTCACGCATTGAGTTCCACCGAGAGCAGCGGCGCGGGTTGCTGCGGGTCGTCGCCGTCCGCTACCAGCAGCAGCGAGACCCGGCCGGCTTCCGCGGTGGCGTGCACGCCCTCCACCTTCAGGGTAGGCTGCAACGGCTCCAGGGAGAGCACGCGGCCGTCTAGGTCGAGCAGGCCGATGGCCGCCCCGGCGCAGGGCCCGTCGGCGTAGGCATCCGGCGTGTCCTCGGCCACTGCGCTGAAGACCAGCCGGCCGCCGGGCAGCGGCGAGGCGTCGGTGAAGGTCAGATGAACTCCCGCGAGTGAGCCCAGGTCGTGCGGGAGGACGTTCCGCACTATCGAATCCAGCAGGATAGCGGGCGCGGCGAAGTGCGCCAGCAGGGCGGGGAGGTCGAGGTCGATGGAAGCGTTGCCGCCGCTGCGGCCATTGCCGCGGTGCAGCAGGCGAATGACCCCGCCGACCACGGCAGCGCCTTCCAGATTCAGCGCCGGAAGCTCGCGCGCCATCCGGGCGCACAGCGGGCCAAGGTCCACGAGCTGCGGAGCGCCGGGCACTCCTTCCCCGGAAAGCGGCACCAGGGCTCCCCAGCATCGGGTTGCAGTGGAGCAGGAACCCAAGGCCAGCAGGGCTCCATGCGGCGGAAACGCTGCCGCGGGCAGGTGAGTGAGCACTTCCAAGTCCGGCTTCACCGCCTTGGGGAGCGCGGCACCCGGGGGAGTGCCGGCGTCGAAGAGGGGCAGGCGGCGTCCCGGAGCGCTGCCCGCTGCTGGGAAGATTGCCAGAGAGGTCTCATCGTCGGCGATGACGTAGAGCCATTCGCCCACCCGGACCAGCCCGCTGGCAGCGGCCAGAAAGGGCCGTGCCCCGGAGGCGAAGGTCAGTTCTCGCAGCTTGCGCGCCGTGAGCATGGCGGTGGCAGAATCATACCGCCGAGCCCAGGCTGCCGCCTCACGGATGACGGAATCTTCCGCGCGGGGTCGTGCTACAGTGCTCTTGAGGAGCGTCGCCCGGGTGGCGAAACTGGCAGACGCACGGGACTTAAAATCCCGGGTCCTGAAAAGGACGTGGCGGTTCGAGTCCGTCCCCGGGCACCAGAAGCAGTAGCCAGTACTCAGTTGCCGGTTGTCAGTAGAACCTTCGCGGAGAGACGGTGACAAACTGCGCCAACTGCGATACCACGAACACCTCCGACGCGGGCTACTGCGAGAAGTGCGGTCAGCCGCTGGCGTCCGCTACCGTCCTGGCCGCTGCCCTCCCGGCGGCCGCGGCGCCCGGGCCGCCTAGGAAGGCGTCGACTAACCCTCTGGCGGTCGCCAGCCTCCTGCTGGGTATTTTTTCGTTGTTCCCTCCCTTCGGGATCCTTGCGATCATCTTCGGCCACGTCGCCCGCTCACAGATCCGCAAGAGCGCGGGCAGGCAGAAGGGCGCCGGGATGGCGCTGGCGGGGCTAATCCTCGGCTACCTGGCCCTGGGGTTTGTCTTGTTCGTGATTTTCATTGTCCTCCCGGCGTTGAACTGGCACTAGCCCGGGGCCAGGGTCCGGGCCCCCTCTCCGGCGGGGCGAACGTTTGACTAAGTGTTGTATTTACAATCGCTTACGATTGCCTGTTGAAAAGGCCTCTAAATCCTGCTAAACTTGGGGGTTCCGGTGGCGTTTTGACCGGGCGCTTGAAGGCGCGGCAGGCCCGAAAGTCATTCTCTGAATCCTGGGTTGCCTCTTCTGAATCAAAGAGTTAGAGCAAAATACTCATAGGGCGGAACTGACTAAAAATGGCAAAGCGTCGCGGCAATCCTAACTGGGGCAAGCCGGAGCCCATCGGCCCGGTGATCCCGACCGTCACCTCCTTCGAACAGGCGGTGAAGGAGTTCAAGCTGGAGCCCACACAGTATCTGCGCTCCACCCGGCTGCGGGAGTGGGCGCGGCGCAACAAGAACTCGAAGTTCATCCCCGAGTCCCTGCTGCAGGCCTGGGGCTTCGAGATCGAATCCACGCTGTAAGCAAAGTGATTCTGCTGCGAGAAGGCCGCCGGAAATGGCGGCTTTCGTCGTCTGGGGCGGCGCCGCCGCTCCCGGCCGCGGGCGCGTTGACGCCCACCGGAGCGCGTGAGATAGTTTGGGCGCCTTTTGGGCCGGATGCAGTTGTGACCGGCCTTCAGCAGTGACTCAACCCAGCTAAGGGGTGAATCCGGTGCGTCTGATCCCGCGCGAAGCCAAGTTCTTCTCCATGTTCGCGGAAATGTCCGGCAACCTCATCGAGGGAGCGCGGCTGTTACGCGCCATCCTGGGCGACTTTGAGAACGTGGAGGTCCGGGTGCAGCAGCTCAAGGAGATCGAGCACCGCGGCGATGAGATCACCCACGCCATCCTGACCAAGCTGAACCAGACCTTCATCACCCCCTTCGACCGCGAGGACATCCACCGCCTGGCTTCCAGCATGGACGATGTGCTGGACGCCCTGAACGCCGCGGGCGAACGGCTGGTGATGTACAAGATCGCCAGTGCGCCGAGCGCCGCCGGCGTCCTGGCGGAACTGGTGATCCAGCAGAGCGAGCAGATCGGCCGGGCGGTCTCGCTGCTGGAGAAGCATGACCACGTCCTGGACTACTGCGTGGAGATCAAGCGCCTGGAGAACGAGGCCGACCGGGTAGCGCGCGAAGCCATTGCCGTTTTGTTCGAGCAGGAGAAGGACCCCATCGCCCTGATCAAGCTGAAGGAACTCTACGAGGTCCTGGAAACCGCCAGCGACCACAGTGAAGACGTGGCCAACGTGCTGGAGAGCGTCGTGCTCAAGAGCGCCTGAGACTCCCATGCCAGCCTTGCCTCCCAGGAGCCCGAGCCGGTGACCCCCGAACAGTGGCTGCTTGTCCTGACGGTAGCGGTGGCGCTGGGCTTCGATTTCATCAACGGCTTTCACGACGCCGCCAATAGCATCGCGACGGTGGTTTCCACCCGCGTGCTCTCCCCCAAGGTCGCGGTCTTCTGGGCTGCTTTCTTCAACTTTGCCGCCGCCTTCGTGCTGGGCACGGCCGTGGCCAAGACCATCGGCAAGGGGATGGTGGACCTGCAGTACGTCAACCAGTACGTGGTGCTCGCCGGTCTGTTCGGGGCCATCGTCTGGGACCTGCTGACCTGGTGGTGGGGCCTGCCCACCTCCTCCTCCCACGCCCTGATCGGGGGCTACGCGGGCGCCGCCATCGCCAAAGCCTGGACGCTGAACGTCATCATCCCGGCGGGCTGGTACAAGACGCTGCTCTTCATCATCCTCGCGCCTCTGCTGGGACTGGTCATCGGCCTGGGAATGATGGTCGCCGTCTCCTGGATTTTCCGCCACAAAGCCCCGCGCTCGGTGGACAACTGGTTCCGCCGGCTGCAACTGCTCTCCGCCGCCGCCTACAGCCTGGGCCACGGCGGCAACGACGCCCAGAAGACCATGGGCATCATCGCTGGGGCGTTGTTCACCGGCGGCGTCCTCACCCAGGAACAGATGCAGGGGGAGTGGGGGCCGCTCAAATGGCCCATCATCCTCTCCGCGCACCTGGCGATCGCGCTGGGCACCTACTTTGGAGGCTGGCGCATCGTGCACACCATGGGCTCCAAGATCACCAAGCTCAAGCCCGTGGGCGGCTTCTGCGCGGAAACCGCTGGGGCCATCACCCTGTTCGGCACGGCGCTGGCCGGCATCCCGGTCTCGACCACGCACACCATCACCGGCGCCATTGTGGGCGTGGGCTCCACTCACCGCTTGTCCGCGGTGCGCTGGGGCGTGGCCCAGCGCATCGTCTGGGCGTGGGTGCTCACCATCCCCGCTTCCGCCGCCGTCGCCGCCCTTACCTTCTGGCTCATCCGCTTCATTCATCCCGCCGCCTGAATCCGGGTGGAAGGCCGCCTGCACCATTTTTGCTACAATCGGTGGGAACTTCCATGAGCGCACAAGCTCCCTTCACCGACGTTGCGACTGCGCTGGAGGAGATCCGCGCCGGCCGCATCCTGGTGGTGGTGGACGACGAGGACCGCGAGAATGAGGGCGACCTGACGCTCGCCGCCGAGAAGGCCACGCCCGAAGCCATCAACTTCATGGCCAAGTACGGCCGCGGATTGGTCTGCCTGGCACTGACCGAGGAGCGGCTCGACCACTTGCGCATCGGCCCCATGACCGCGGAGAACACCTCGCAGTACGGCACCGCCTTCTGTGAGGCGGTGGACGCGCGCGAAGGCGTCACCACCGGCATCTCGGCCTACGACCGCGCCCGCACCATCCGCGTGGCCATCGACCCGGCGACGCGGCCCTCGGACCTCTCGCGCCCGGGGCACGTTTTCCCGCTGCGCGCGCGCAAGGGCGGAGTGCTGGTGCGCGCCGGCCAGACTGAAGCTTCCGTGGACCTGGCGCGGCTGGCGGGCCTGCTGCCCGCCGGCGTCATCTGCGAGATCATGAACGAGGACGGCACTATGGCGCGAGTGCCGCAGCTCATTGAATTCTGCGCCCAGCACGGCCTGAAGATGCTGACCGTAGCCGAACTCATCCGCTACCGCATGCGCAAGGAGCGCTACCTGCGCCGGGTGGGCGAGGCGTTGCTGCCTACTCCCTTCGGCGAGTTCCGCATGATCGCCTACGAGAGCGAGATGGATGGCGAATCGCACATCGCGCTGGTGCGCGGCCAGATGCCCGCCGGCGATGCCCAACAGGCCGCCGCCGATCCTGTCCTGGTACGCATGCACTCGCACTGCCTGGTGGGCGACGTCTTTGGCGCCACCTGGTGCGACTGCCACGCCATGATCGAGCGCAGCCTGGAGCGCATCGCCCGCGAGGGCCGGGGCGCGCTCATCTACCTGCACCAGACCTCCAAGGGCTTTTCGGTGGAGCGCGCGGGAGAGCAGCCGGTCCTGGCCTTCCACCGCGAGGTGCGCGAGCCCTCGCTCCCCGACCACCAGCGCAAGACCCAGCGCGAGGTCGGCATCGGCGCCCAGATCCTCGCCGACCTGAACATCCACGCCATCCGCCTGCTCACCAACCATCCCCGCAAGGTCGCGGCGCTCGAGGGCTTCGACATCGAGATCGTCGAGCAGGTGCCCGTGCCCGTCGCGCGACCGGCGATGCGGGAATTCTGAAAGCCAGCGATTAGCAATTAGCAGTTAGCGATTAGCCAAAGACAAATCAAGGACAGATGGCGGGCGCCATCCGGTGAACCGCGAACGGAGTCAGTTCGGCTTCTTGGGAACGATGTCGCTGTCTTTGATGAGGAATTGCGCCGGGCACTCGCGCGAGCCGCAGATCACCGGGATGAGTCCCGCGATCTGCCGCCGGGTGATGAGCCCCAGCGTCCCGCAGGAGGGACAAGAGAGCACGGCCCAGTAGGGGTCGTCGTCTTCCCCCACCTCGCCCGCGTTCTCCAGCACGAAGACCGTCCCGGGCTGCATCTGTTCCGGGATCCATTCGCTCAGGATGTTCAGTTCCTGCACCATGGCCATGGGACCTCCCGTTTTGCGAAGCTGTGGTTTCGCCTGCACGCTCACGCCAGCCTCCGTTGCCGCCCGCGGGCGGACGCCGGCACCGATTCCTGGGCCTTCTTCCTCCAGCCGCGGATGTCGGCGTGCACCTGCCGCACGGTGTCGCTGAGGCAGATGCTGAACACGGGCTGGCGGCAGTTCTTGAGCACGTCCACCACCCGCTTGGCGGAATCCTCCAGGAAGATGTTCTTGCCGTCGGTGAGCAGGTGGGTGTCGGA
>CBRAFF010000013.1:0-12904 GCA_967755155.1 uncultured bacterium | reverse complement strand
GTACGTGAAGTGCAGCCGGGGATCGTTGGTGTACTGCTTGGGATTCTCGCCCACCCAGCCGTTGTAATGGATGGTGGTGTGCAGGGGATTGGCGGCATCGGCCACATAGTGCCCCAGCCAGCCGGCATAGAAGACTATCTTCTTCTCAACTTCCTGGGTGCGCTTGTTCTCCTGCTTCAGGGCGCGGTATTCGCGGAACGACCCCCGCAAGCGCTCGTAGACTTCCATCACGACATAGGGCTGGAGGCCGACGCGCTCGGGCAACTGCTGGTCGGACTTCTCCGGCGCGGCGGCCCGCTTCTCATACAGCAGCCGGTAGAAGGCGTACCGGTCCGGGGGAAGCTGGGCGACGCCCTCCAGCAACTCGAGGTCGATGTAGTGATCGGGGGCCTGCGCGTTCCTCAGCGCGGGCTCGCGCGCGTCCCGCCAGCGGTCGGGCTCGTTCGAAAGGTACGTGATCCAGTCCGCTCCTTTATGGAAGAACCGGGGCATCTCGCGGGGGATCTTTTTGGCCGCTACCTGGTTGGCATAGATGTGCCCCTCGGGGCCCCAGCTCCAAGAGGGAAGCGGCAGCAGCGAAAAGATCAGGAACAGAGCCAGAACACGCTTGAGGGAAGTCATGGTTGGAGGTCCGCCATCCTGCATGGAATGTTTCAGCAGGACCCGATGCTACCAGCACCGCCAGCCCGTGTCACTGGCGGGCCGCGCTCTTCACGCGCCGGCGGAGGTTCTCCCGACCTTCTTGGTGAGGCTGCGCGGGGCGGGCTCCTTGGTCACCAGCAGGACCTTTTCCAGGCGGTCGGTCTCCTCGAGCTTGACCTCGATCACCTCGTCGTCGGTGGTCTGGACCGTGCGGCCGACGAACGTGGCTTCGATGGGAAGCTCGCGATGCCCGCGGTCGATAAGAACGCAGAGCTGAACGCGCCGCGGACGCCCGTGGTCGAACAGGGCATCGAGGGCGGCACGGATGGTGCGGCCGGTGTAGAGCACGTCGTCCACCAGGATGATGCTCAGGCCGGCAACCTCGAACTCCATCGGCGTTTTCTGCACCACCGGCTTCGCCGCCACGGTGGAGAGATCGTCGCGGTAGAACGTGATGTCCAGCGTCCCCACCGGGACGCGCGACCGCTCGATCCGTTGGATCAGCCGCGCCAGCCGCTCCGCCAGCGGCACGCCCCTGCGCCGGATCCCCACCAGTCCCAGGTTGTTGGTGCCGGCGTTTTTCTCCACAATCTCGTGCGCCAGCCGCACCAGAGTGCGTTCGATTTCTGAGGCGGACATCAGTTGTGCCTTCTCGCGCAACTCAGGCGAGCGGGTTCGGGTCGGTGGAGTCATGCGGCAGAATCATAACAGCTTCCCCCTCGGGCCACGCGCGTTTCGTTGCCACCAGGAGGGGGCAGGCCCAACCCGCTGCGAGGTGGGGGGCTTGCCCTACTTTCAGAACAAGGCGCGTGGCAGGCTGCCGACTTAAACCCCTTGAAAACGGCCCCTTCCGGAAGTGGACCGCCGAGCTGGTCCCCGTGAAAACGAACCAAATTGGATCGGGGGATTCTGAGTGGCGCCGTCCGCAGAAACCCCCAATTTCTGGGGAATTTTCCCCATTTCTGGGTCAAACCTGACAGGAGAAAGCACCGGCAGACTAGATGGCGGTGCTGGGCGTGGCGCACCCCAGCAACCGTCGGCCCTAGGTGGAGTATTCGGCGTTGATGCGCACGTAGCCGGCAGTGAGGTCGCAGGTCAGGAAGCGGATGCGGCTGTGCCCGCGCCCGAGCTGGACGCGGACCTCGTATTCCGGTTGGGAGAGATAGCGGTGCGCGGCGCTTTCGTCGAAGCGGTGGGCGGCTCCTTCGCGGCATACCTGATGCGGCCCGAAGGAAATGTTGATGTGGGCGGGGTCGAGAGGCACTCCGGAAGCGCCGACGGCGGCGAGTATGCGTCCCCAGTTGGGGTCGGCACCGGCCCACGCGGTCTTCACCAAAGGTGACCGGGCGATGGCGCGGGCGACGTGCAGCGCCTCTTCCCGGCTACGCGCCTGCTCGATGGTCAGCCGCACCACGTGCCCGACTCCTTCGCCGTCACTGATGATCTGCTCGGCCAGCGAGTGGCAAACGGCTGCAAGCGCCGTCGCGTATCGTTTCCCGAATCGCGGATTCCTCACGCTGATACCGCTACTGCCACTGGCCAGGAGCAGCACGGTGTCATTGGTAGAGGTATCACCATCCACCGAGAGGCAGTTGAACGTCTGGGCGCAAGCGTTCGTCAGCAGCTTCTTGAGCCGGGCGGCGGGCGCGTCCAGGTCGGTGAACAGATACACCAGCATGGTGGCCAGTTGCGGATGGATCATGCCCGCGCCCTTGGCGATTCCGAGGATCCTCACCGGACGTGAGCCGCTTAGCAGCTCGGCCGAGGCCAGCTTGGGTCGCGTATCCGTGGTCATGATGGCGCGAGCGAAACGGCCCACCGCGGCCTCCACATCCCTCCGGGCGGAAAGAAGGCCGGGCAAAGCGTGGACAATCTTCTTCGCGGGCAGGCGCACGCCGATGATGCCGGTGGACGAGGGAAAGATGTTGTGTGTACTCGTCCCAGCCAGTCTCGCCACTTCCCGGCACACGCGCTCGCAGTCCAAGCGGCCGGCCGGGCCGGTGGCGCAGTTCGCATTCCCGGAATTGACGATGAGGGCCCGGATCCTGCCGTGGGTGACCTTGAGACGGCGTCTGCCAGCGTCGACCGGCGCCGCGACCGCGCGGTTGCGCGTGAAGAGCGCGGCAGCACTCGCGCCTAGAGGGGCCTCGGCCAGAGCCAGGTCGAGCTTGCCGCTGGACTTGATTCCGGCAGCAACGGCGGAAAAAACAAAGCCGCGCGGCAGGTGGATCTTCGTTCTCCGCGCGCGGCTGCGCCTCATGCCGGCAGGGTCACCAGAGGCTGGGCGGCAGCCTCCGGCTGAAGGATGGCGATCTTCGGGAGATCGCCGCGCACCATGGCGATCTCGTCGCAGGCGTGCAGCTTGGGACAGCCCAGGCAATCCTTGTAGATCTTGTCGGGCAGGTCCTCGCGCTTCGCGATCCCGAAGCCGAAGCGGGCAAAGAACCGCGGGATGCGGGTGAACAGGCACACACAGTTCACACTCTGGCGGCCGGCCTCGCGCAGCAAGGCTTTCACCAGGCGGCGGCCGATGCCCTTGCCATTCAGTGCAGGGTCGACGGCGATGGAGCGGATCTCCGTCAGGTGCGTGCCGTAGAGGTGGAGCGCGCCGCAGCCCGCGATGCGTCCCTGGTGCTCGACCACGATGAAGTCGCGGACGTTCTCGCAGACCTCCGCCAGGCTGCGCGGCAGCAGCACGCCGTCGCGCGAGTAATGCGCGATCAAGTCGTGGATCTGGGGCGCATCCGGCAGCATGGCTTTACGCGTGCGCATGGTCACCTCCGCGAAGCGTCGCCAACCGCGACTGCGCCTCGGCCAGCGCCTGCTTCACGCGCGCGGGAGCAGTGCCGCCGGGAACGTCGTGCAGCGCGAGCACCGATTCCAGGGCGAGGCAGGGAGGGAAGTCCTCGGCGAATTTCGGGTTGATCTGGCGCAGCTCCTGCAAGGGCAGGTCCTGCAGCTCGCAGTTCTTCGCCAGGCAGGACTGCACGGCGCGGCCAATCTGCTCATGGGCAACCCGGAAGGGGACGCCGCGGCGAACCAGGTAGTGCGCCGCCACCATCGCATTCATGAACCCGGAGTTCGCCGACGCGCGCATGCGGTCAAAGTCGAAGACCACCTCTCGCAAGAGGCCGGTTGCGATGGTGAGCAGGTCCACGGCGGTGTCTGCCGAGGAAAAAAGCGGCTGCTGCGTCTCCTGCAGGTCCTTGTTATAGGCGAGCGGCAGACCCTTCGCCGTCACCAGAAGCGCGGTGGCATCGCCGATGATCCGCCCGGCCTTGCCGCGGATGAGCTCCAAGGCGTCCGGATTCTGCTTCTGCGGCATGGCGCTGCTGCCGGTGGAGTAGGCCTCGGGCAGGCGCAGAAAGTGGAACTCGCGCGTCGAGAAGAGGATGGTCTCCTCGGCCCAGCGGCTCATGTGCACCGCGAGCAGCGAGAGCGCCTGCACGAACTCGATGGCGAAATCGCGGTCGCAGGTGGCGTCCAGGCTGTTGGCCGTAGGAGCGGCGAAGCCGAGCTCGGCGGCCATCCCGGCGCGGTCGAGAGGCAGCAAGGTCCCGGCGACGGCGCCGGAGCCGAGCGGGCACACATTCGCGCGGCGGCGGCAGCCGGCCAGCCGTTCGTGGTCGCGGAAGAACATCTCGGCATAGGCGAGCAGCCAGTGGGCCACCAACACCGGCTCGGCAGGCTGCAAATGGGTGTAGGCGGGCATGGGCGCGTCCCCGGATTCGGCAGCACGCGCAACCAGGACATCAATCCATCCCGCGAGCAACGTTTGCAACTGGTCGATGCGACTCCGCGTCCAGAGGCGCAGGTCGGTCGCAATCTGCTCGTTGCGGCTGCGTCCGCTGTGCAGCTTGTAGCCGACTTCCCCTACCGCAGCCACCAAGGACTTTTCCACGAAGTGATGGACGTCCTCTACATCCGCATTCTCCGGGAAGTCGGAAGCCTTCGGTTGGGCGACGTGCTCCAGACCGCGCAGCACCTGCCCAAGTTCCTCGGCCGAGAGGACGCCGGCTTGCTGCAGGGCGCGGGCATGAGCGCGACTCGCAGCCAGTTCCTCCTCCAGCAGCCGCTGATCAAAGGGGAAGGAGCGCTGCCAGCGTTCGAACTCGCGGTTGAGGGGCTGCGGCAGGCGTCCCGACCACATCTTCACTTTGCGACCTCCCGCCGCGCCAGGGCGCGCGAGCGCGCCGGCAGGGCCAGGATGCGGATGAATCCCTCCGCATCCTTCTGGTCGTAGCTCTCGCCCATGGTGAAGGCGGCGAGGTCGGTGCGATAGAGCGAGTGCGGGGAGCGGCGCGCCGCGACGCTGACGTTGCCCTTGTAGAGGCGCAGCGCGACTGTGCCGCTGACCCCCGCCTGAGTGGCGGCGACGAACGCTTCGAGCGCCGGGCGCAGCGGCGTGAACCACAGGCCGTAGTAGACAAGCTCGGCGTAGTGCAGGGCCACGCGCTGTTTGAAGTGCATGACCTCACGGTCGAGGCAGAGCGCTTCCAGCTCGCGATGCGCCGCCACCAGCAGGGTGCCGCCGGGCGTCTCATAGCAGCCCCGCGACTTGATTCCTACAAAGCGGTTCTCCACCAAATCCACGCGCCCGATGGCGTTGCGCCCACCAATCTCGTTCAGAAGGGCTACGAGGGAAACCGGGTCGAGTTTCTTGCCATTGATCGAGATTGGCGTCCCCTGCTCGAAACCGATTTCCACCTCTTCTTCGCGATCTGGCGCTTTCTGCGGGGAGACGGTGAGTTGCCAGGTCGTCTCCAGCGGCGCGTTGGCTGGGTCTTCCAGCTCGCCGCCCTCGTGGCTCAGGTGCCAGAGGTTGCGGTCGCGGCTGTGAATGTGGGCGCGGCTGGCGGCCACCGGGATGCCATGCGCCTCGGCGTAGTCCAGGCATTCCTCGCGCGACTTCAGCTTCCACTCCCGCCAGGGCGCGATGATTTTGAGCTCCGGGGCCAGCGCTTGGTAGGCGTGCTCGAAGCGGACTTGGTCATTGCCCTTGCCGGTGCAGCCGTGGGCGAGCGCGACGGCGCCCTCGCGCAGTGCAACCGCCACCTGATGCTTGGCAATCACCGGGCGGGCGAGCGCCGTTCCCAGCAGGTACTTGTGCTCATAGACGGCGCCGGCGCGCAGCGCCGGGAAGACGTAGTCGCTGAGGAACTCCTCGCGCAGGTCTTCGACCACGACTTTAGCGGCACCGGTCGAGCGCGCCTTCTTGACCACGGCATCCAGGTCGTCTCCCTGGCCGACGTCGGCGACCATGGCGATGACCTCCGAGCCATGGTTCTCCTTCAGCCAGGGGATGATGATGGAGGTGTCGAGCCCTCCCGAGTATGCGAGCACGACCTTCTCAGGCATGAGCGCTCCTTGCGGGGAAGCGGCGCTTGCCGCCGTCCAGCAGCATCAGCAGGACGGCTTTCTGAACGTGCAGCCGATTCTCCGCCTGGTCGAAGACCACCGAGCGCGGCGAGTCAATGACGGCGTCTGTAACTTCCTCGCCGCGGTGCGCCGGCAGGCAGTGCATGAAGAGTGCGTGCGGAGGCGCCTGGGAGAACAGCTCGTCATTCACCTGATACGGCGCAAAGACGGTCGCGCGTTCCCGGGCCTCATCCTCCTTGCCCATGCTGGCCCAGACGTCGGTGTAGATGGCGTCGGCGCCGCGCACGGCGGCCACGGGGTCGTTCAGAACCTCGACCGACGCGCCGGTGGAAGACGCAATCTGCCGCGCCGCGGCGACGATGTCCGCATGGGGTTCGTAGCCGGGCGGCGTAGCCACGCGGATGGCGCTGCCCAACTGCGCCGCCGTCAGCAGCAGCGAGTGCGCTACGTTATTGCCGTCGCCGATGTAGGCCAGGCAGATCCGTCTCATGTCGGGGACCTTCTCCCGCAACGTCAGATAGTCCGCCAGGGCCTGGCAGGGATGCTCCAGGTCGCTAAGCGCGTTGATCACCGGGATGGCGGCGTGCTCGGCCATGCCGGTGACGGTAGCGTGCGCGAAGGTGCGCAGCACGATGCCGTCCACCCAGCGCTCCAGGTTGTGGGCGATGTCGCTCAACTTCTCGCGCGCGTCGAGGCGCGAGCCGGTCTGATCGACAAAGAACGAAGTGCCTCCCAGGCTGTTGATCCCGGCCTCAAAGGTGAGACGGGTGCGAAGAGAGGGCTTTTCGAAGAAGAGCGCCAGTTGTGCGCCCGCTAAGGCCGCGCGGAAGTCGGCTGGCCGTGCCTTCATACGCGCGGCCAGATCAAGGATCTCGCTGACTTGCGAGGATGCGAGGTCCTGGATGGCCACCAGGTCCTGAAACTGCGGGACCTTGGCCACCCGCCTTCGGACCGGCGAAGCCTGTACAGGTTGAGTGCTCAATCGTTGTTCCTCCTCTTCCCGCATTAGGAGTGGACCTCCTCGCGGGGTGAAAGTCTTGTGGACGACGCAAGCACCGAGTCGAGCCGCGCGATGAGTTGATCCACGTGCCTGGTGGAGATGATGTACGGCGGCAGCAGGCGCAGCACCGTCTCGTTGGTCCGGTTGATGATGACCTTCTTCTCGAGCATTTGCCGGACGACCGTCTTCGCCAGCTCGGGCGAATCGAGTTCCAGTCCCAGCATCAGGCCCATGCCGCGCACTTCCCGGATGCAGCCGTGCTTCTCGCGAAACATTTCGAGCTGCCGCCGCAGGTAGGCGCCGACCGTGCGCACATTCCGCAGCAGGCCTTCGCCCTCGAGCGTCTTCAGGAAAGCCATGGCGACGGCGCAGGACAGCGGGCCGCCGCCGAAGGTGGAGCCATGCATGCCGGGATGGAAGCAGCGCGCGACCCCGTCGGTAGTCAGGATGGCGGCGAGCGGCAGGCCCGCGGCCAGCGGCTTGGCCACCGTCACTACATCGGGCTGTACGCCGTAATGCTGATAGGCGAAGTAGCGTCCGGTGCGGCCCAGCCCGCTCTGCACCTCGTCGGCCAGGAGCAGCGCGCCGTGCTTGCGGCTGAGACTGCGGGCGGTCGCCAGAAACTCGCGGCTCAAAGCCCGCAGCCCCCCTTCCCCCTGGATGATCTCCAGCCCGAGGGCGCAGACGGTGGAGTCGAACTTCTTCTTGAGGTCGGCGACGTCGTTGAAGCGGACGAACTCCACTCCCGGCAGCAGCGGCGCGAACGGCTTCTGGTACTTGGGCTGTCCCGTCGTGGCCAGCGCGGCAAAGGTGCGGCCGTGGAAGGAGTTCTCCAGCGCCAGGACGCGCCAGGCCGGCCGCCGGCCGTTGCTCCGGCGATGGCGGGCATAGGCGCGCGCCAGCTTGAGTGCGCCCTCCCAAGCTTCGGCGCCGCTGTTACAGAAGAAGGCGCGGTCCAGTCCCGAGATCCGGGTCAAGCGCTTCGCCAGCTTCGCCTGGTAATCGTGATAGAAGAGGTTGGAGACATGGATGAGCCGGTCGGCTTGGCTCCGCAATGCCTTCCGAACGGCCGGATGCCCGTATCCCAGCGCATTGACTCCGATGCCACTGAGGAAGTCCAGGTAGCGGCGGCCCCGGTCGTCAAACACGTAAACGCCGCGCCCCCGCGTCAGGAGAATGGGATAGCGGTCGTAGGTGGGCAGCAGGAGGGCTTTCTCGGCGCGCTGGACGGAGGCAAGAGTCATGCCGCCAGCACCTCCGTGCCGCATTCGATCTTGGAGCAGTAGAGCTGAGGCAGTAGCTCTGCCTCGCAGGCGGGCAGGATGCGCACCCGAGTCACTCCGGCGCGCAGGGCTTCCTGGCAGGCGGCCAGCTTGGGCAGCATGCCGCCCTGGATGACTGAGCGGCTCACCAGGCCGGGGATGTCGCCCGCGTTCAGCCAGCGCATCACGTTCCCGTCGGCGCCCTTCACGCCCGGCACGTCAGTAAGAAAGAGCAGAGCGTTGGCGCGGCAACCGGAAGCGCAGGCGGCAGCCATGTGGTCCGCATTCACGTTGTAGTACTCGCCGTCGAGACCCAGGGCGAGGCTAGAGATCACGGGCACGCCGCCCAAACCCCAGATGGCGTCCAGCCAGCGAGCGTCCACGGCTGTGATCTCGCCGACGAAGGCCAGGTCGTGTCCGTTCGCATTCTTCTTGCGAGCGCGAAAGGCAAGGCCGTCGCCCCCGCACATTCCGACGGCAGGGCGGCCGCAAGCGCCCAGGGCCGCCACCAGCGACTTGTTGACGCCGCCCGCCAGCACCATGAGAGCGATGTCGCGGGTCTCACGGTCGGTGACTCGCAGCCCGTTGATGAATTCACTCTGCTTGCCCAGGCGTGCCAGGACGCGAGTGAGCGCCGAGCCGCCGCCATGCACGACTGCGACCTGATGCTCCGCCGCGAGCTGCGCCACGGCCTGAGCGCACCGCTGGAGCAGGCTCCTCTCGTCCAGCGCAGTGCCGCCCAGCTTGACGACGACTCTCACTGCAGGCCCTCCTGCTCGCTCCATCCGTACATCAGGTTCATGTTCTGCACCGCCTGCCCTGCGGCGCCTTTCATCAGGTTGTCCAAGCAGGAGATCACCACTGCCCGGCGCCCGTCGGACGATACGCAGACGCCAAGGTCGCAGTGGTTCGTCCGCAGACAGAACTGGATCTGGGGCAGTTGCGGTTGTCTGAACACCCGGATCCAGGGACTCTCCGCGTAGAACTGGCGCATGCAGTCGCCAAGAGCGGCCGCGGTCGTCGACCGGGTGAGACGAAAGTAGATTGTCGAAAGGATCCCCCGGGGAATGGGCAGCAGATGGGGCGTGAACACGAGCTGCTCGGCGTCGAGTTGCAGCTGCTCCAGGATCTCTCCGGTATGCCGATGAGCAAAGACCGCGTACGCTGACAGATTGTCGGCGACCTCGACGAAGTGGGTTTGGGCGCTCGGATGCCTGCCAGCTCCCGAGACCCCGGACTTGGCATCAGAGACGATGTCGTGCTGCGGGTCCACCAGTCCAGAGCGCACCGGCGGCGCCAGCGCCAGGATGATGGAAGTGGCGTAGCACCCGGGATTGGCGACCAGTCGCGCCTGGCGCAAACACTCGCGATGAATCTCTGGAAGCCCGTAGACCGCCTGCTCCGCGATCGCCGCGGTGCCGGCTGCGCCTTCGTCCTCGAAGCCATAGATCGCGCGGTTCCGGGATTGCTTCAAGCGCCAAGCTCCGCTCAGGTCGACGATCCGCAAGCCGCGAGCGAGCGCCTCCGGTACCCAGGCTCGGGAGACCTCGTGCGGGGTGGCCAGGAACAATAGCTCCACCCCGGCTGCTTCGAGACAAGACCAGGAGAATGGCTCCAGGGGATGGGCCTCCTTGCCCGTGAGGTGTGGAAATGCCTGGGTCAGATCTCTTGTGCCGTTCGATTCCCCATTACGGCCGAGCAGAAGGGGCGGGGCCAGACGGGGGTGACCCTGCAACAGGCGCGCCAGCTCGAATCCGGCATAGCCGGTCACGCCGACGACAGCGGTCCTGAGTCGGGCGGCCATTTCAGGCAAGCATCTCCCTGAGGCGGAGTGCCAGCCGGTGTCCCGTCTTCTGATTGGTGGAGACCAGCAGGATGGTGTCGTCGCCGGCAATCGAACCTACCATTTCCGACCAGGCTTCGGCGTCGATGGCGGCAGCCACCGGTTGCGCGCTGCCCGGGCCCGTCTTCAGCACCAGAAGGTTCTGCGCCTGACGGACGTCGGCCACGAACTCCCGCACCAAGCGGGAAAGTGGGGGCAAGCCGCCATCGAGGGGCGATTCGCCCGCCGGAAACGCGTAACCCTCGGCGGTCTTTACCAGCCCCAACTGGTGGAGGTCGCGGGAAAGCGTGGCTTGGGTGACCCGGACACCCTGATGCCAGAGCGCCAGGCGCAACTCTTCCTGGTTGGAGACGGCTTGGTCCCGGATGAGTCGGAGAATCAGTTTGTGTCGGGCCAGTTTGCTCACTGTATATTTATGCTCTATGATGCATAATTATACATTGAACCCACGGTTGTCAACAGGAAACTTTGAGTCAGCCTCTGGCGGCTGGAAGGCAGCCGTCCAGGGACCGCGACGATGTTCTACCTCCACGCTGAGTCCAAAGATCCCCAGCACGCGGTTAATCACGGTCCCTTAGAGAAGTGTCAAAACTAGGAGGGGCTGAGGAGCGATTCTCTGCGCGGCGATGCCTTTCGCAGGAACCACGAATGTCCGGGAGATCTTGGCTATCTCCCGCTCAAACCGGAACGGAGAGAAAGCACCTGCAGACTAAGATGGCGGAGAGGGGGGGATTCGAACCCCCGGTACAGGTGTTAGCCCGTACAACGGTTTAGCAAACCGCCGCCTTCAGCCACTCGGCCACCTCTCCGGAGGAACGGCGATTCGACCAGGCGCCATTATAGCGGAAGGGAGCGGGGTGCATACTGCCGCCCCGCCACGGCGTCAAAGGCCTGATTGCGTTCTCTGGGGGCCGCAACTTCCGCAGCGCCTCGCGCTCACACCCTGGAGGTGGAAACGCTTTCGCTGCCCGAGATGCGGTCGATCAGAAGGTCGAGGGTACCCTTGTCCTCGCGATGGATCTCGGTGAACTGGATGAACACCCCGGAAGCCCCGTCCACGCGGTGCACAACGCCGTGCGCGCGCACCGCCGCCTCTTCCACCATCACCACCAGGCGCAGGTGGGAGTGCAATGAGGGCGGGGGGCTCACGCGCACGAAGCACCCCAGGTGGTTGATGTCGCGCAAGTGCCCTTTCATGGTATCGGCCTTCTCCGCGTCGCGCTGCAGCTCCACCGTACCTTTGCAGGAGTAGCGCGGCGGCGGCTTGCGCCGGTCGTCCTCGGCCAGCCGCACCGGCTCGAAGTTGCCATCGTCGCCCGGACTGTGCGGGAGTTGCACGTCCCAACTCCACTTTCCCGCGTCCAGACACTCTATGCCCAGGTGGCCTTCGCTGGGCGATCCGGGCTGGCCGACCCAGATGATGCGGAAGCGCGCCTTGTTGCGCCCCCGCTCCACCGTCAGCACCGCTCCCTTCTCCGTTTGCGCCCGTACCCCGGCCAGCCGCGCCCCGGTGGGGGTCACGTCCAGCGTGCAGGCAGCGTGCAGGACGGGCTTGCCCCCTTCGGCAGAGATCCAGGTGCGGACCGGAAGGGCGGCGCGGACGCGTTTTTGGCGGCGCTTCATTCTTGGCGATTCGGTGGCAGGGATTGCCCGTCCATCATAGGGACGCGCGCGCGCGCTGGTCAAGATGAAGTAAAGTTTTTACCATTTTGGAACAAGCCGCTCCCGCCTGGAGGAAGCCCCGAAGGCGGGGACTGGCTCACTTCTTGCTGTCGGAGAGGTTCTTGGGCGTCTTTAGGTTCAGCAGCTCGGCCATGGGATGAGCCCCCGCCGGGGCCGGGACCTTCCCCTCCCGGACGATCTCGGTCGCGGTGACTTCCTTGCCGTAAAGCTTCTGGTTGACTTCGTCGTCGGGGCGCAGGGTCGAGCCTTCCAGCGAGACTCCGGCGAACAGTCCCTTGGCCCGGGAGTAAGAAAGGATCTCCGCCGCCATGGCCAGGTCGGTTTCGGCGCTGGTGGCGCGGCCCTTGGGGCCGGCGGCCGCCGCGGCGTCCGCTCCCAGTTTGGCCTTGCTCTTCAGCAGCGCTTCTACGCCCTTGCGATTCATCACCAGCAAGACGAAGTCTGTACCCGACCCTCCCAACTGAAAGCCGATGCTTCCGCCTTCCAGCCGGTAGGCGGAGGGAGCGCCCCAGGGGCCGTCGAACTTTTCGCCGCTGCGGCAGATCATGAACCCGCGGCCGTAGCTGGCCCCAATGCCAATGGCGAACTTCTTCACCGAAGGCAGCGCGATCACGCACTCCGCTTTGTCCAGCAATCCCTGCGGGATGTTGTCGGGGATGTCCAGGATCTCCTTCAGGATGCTGCCGGTGTTCTCCAGCCGCTCCTCGTTCTTGTCTTTCGCAAAAGCCGGCGGCGCTAGCAACGCAGCCGCGGCCAACAGTGCCAAGAGTCGCTTCATGGGAACCTCCTCGGATGCTCGGGCCCATCGTAGGAGCCCTGTTTCCCGAATGCAACCCAAGTCCGGGGCAGGTCGCGCCGCTATCGTGGCCGCGCCAGCACCAGCGTGACGTCATACGGCTGCTCGGCGGAGCCGATCCAGTCCGCCACCGCCGCCAGCACCACCTCCGCCACCCGCTCCAGCGGCCCGTGCCGGTGCTCCCGCACCAGCTCCAGCAGACGCTGCTCGCCGAACTCGCCGAACTCGTTCTCCGGCTCCGTCACCCCGTCGCTGTAGGCCACGAAGATGTCGCCGGGATGCATCTCCGTGCTGCCTTC
>CBRAFF010000012.1:0-12976 GCA_967755155.1 uncultured bacterium | reverse complement strand
CACGTTGGTCTGGCCGGGATCGCTCCCCAGGTATCCCAGTGCGCGCAGGTGCTCGAGGGTCTCCGGGGGGACTCTGGCTGCGCTCCCCGGAGTACTCGCCTGAGCGCGGAGTTCCGCCAGTTGCGCGCGCATCTTCTGCACTCGCTCGTTCCAGGGCTCGTAGAGGTTGCGGAGCTCGCCCGCGTCGGCGCGCAGGTCGTAGAACTCGGGGCGCGGCGCCTCGATGAACTTGTACCCTTCCGCGCGCATGGAGCGCAGCGGCGCCCATCCGAAGCGCAGCGGGTAATCGGTCTCGCCGGGCGCGGGACGCTCGCTTTCCTTCCTGCCCTGCCACAGCGGCTGCAGAGGCTGGCCGTCGAACTCCGCGCTGGCGGGGAAACCGGCCGCTTCGAGGACGGTGGGGAGAATGTCGGTGGTGCGCACCTGGTTGCCCAGCTCTTCGCCTGCGTTCTGGCTGCGGGGCAGCTTGATGATCAGCGGGACGTGCAGCGTCGCGTCGTAGAGGAAGATGCCGTGGGTGTCCTCCTGATGCTCGCCCAGGCCCTCGCCATGGTCGGCAACGACGATGACGAGCGCGTCGCGGTACCAGCGGTTGCGGTCGAGGAAGGCGAGGAACTGGCCGAGGGCAGAGTCGGCGTAGGCGATCTCGCCGTCGTAGGGGCGTCCGCGGTACTGGGCGTCGAAGGGCGCGGGCGGCTCGTAGGGGTCGTGCGGGTCGTAGAGGTGCACCCAGACGAAGCGCGGGCCGGCGCGATGCGTGGCCAGCCAGCGCTGGGCGCGGCGGACCACGTCGCCGCCGCGGCGCTCCACCCGTCCCCAGCGCGAGCCGCCGGGCGCGTTGGCGGGAAAGTTGTCGTAGAAGTCGAAGCCGCGGTCCAGGCCCGGTGCCAGGCCGGTGCTGTCCAGAATGACCGCGCCGATGAAAGCGGCGGTGCGGTAGCCCTTCGTCTTGAGCCGCTCCGCCAAAGTGCGGTGCGAAGCCGCCAGCGGCACGCCGAAGTCGGTGACGCCGTGCCGGCCGGGGTTCAGGCCGGTGAGGATGCTGGCGTGCGAAGTGTTGGTGATGGGGCTGGGAGTGAAGGCGCGGGAGAAGCGCACCCCGTCGCGGCAAAGGCGGCTGAGCGCGGGGGTGCGGATGCTGGAGTGGCCGTAGCATTCGACGTGGTCGGCGCGCAGGGTGTCGATGGTGACCAGGAAGATGTCGGGAGCGGAGGAGGGCTGGGCCGCGAGCGCCGCGAGGGGGAAAAACAGGCAAACCAGGAGGAGGCGTCCGCGAGAGCTCATCGCGCAGCCAGCGTAGCACAAGCGCACCGGGCGAAAAACCAGCGGGGGCGGCCTCAAGTATAATTTTTGGCTGAATGAATCCCCGCTCCCGGTTCCTCGCCGCCACCTCCCTCGCCGCCCTCCTGCTGGCCACCGCCGCGGGTCATGCGGCTGCGCCGCCGCCCCCGGTCAACGTGGTGGTCATCACCATCGACACGCTGCGCGCCGACCGTGTGGGCTGTTACGGATACAAAGCGGCCGAGACCCCGAACCTCGATCGCCTGGCGGCCGAGGGGGTGCGCTTCGAGCGGGCGTACACGCCGGTGCCCATCACCCTGCCCTCGCACGCCGTCCTGTTCACCGGGACGTATCCCACGTACAACGGGATGCACGACTTCAGCGGCAACACCCTGAACCCGCAGCAACCGACACTGGCCTCGATCCTCAAGCAGAAGGGCTACGCCACCGGCGCGGTGCTGGGCTCGGCGGTGCTCGATTCGCGCTTCGGGCTGAACCAGGGCTTCGACTTCTATTACGACCGCTTCGACTTCAGCCGCCTGGACGAAACCAACCTGGACGCGATGGAGCGCCCGGGCAACGTAGTCGCCGACGAAGCCCTGAAGTGGCTGCAGGAGCACGCGCAGAAAAAGTTCTTCCTGTGGATGCACCTCTACGACCCGCACCACCCCTACACGCCGCCGCCGCCCTACGCCGCGCGCCACAAGACGCAGCCGTATGACGGGGAAATCGCCTTCACCGACGAGCAGGTAGGCCGCGTGCTGCGCTTCCTGAAAGCGCGGGGCCTCTACCAGCGGACGCTGATCGTGGTGGTCGGGGACCACGGCGAGGGCTTGGGCGAGCACGGCGAGAAGACGCACGGCTTCTTCATCTACAACTCCACCTTGCACGTGCCCCTCATCGTGAAACTGCCGGCCGGCCGAAACGCCCGTCCTGCAAGGGTTTCCGAGGACGTCAGCACGGTGGACCTGCTGCCCACAGTGCTCCACGCGCTCGAACTGGAGCCCCCGGCTGAGATCCAGGGACAAAGCCTGCTGCCCCGGCTGAAAGCAAAAGAAGCGCCTGGGGAGTTGTACTCGGAGTCTTTCCTGCCGCGGCTGCACTTCAACTGGAGCGAGCTGCGCGGCCTGCAGGCGGGCAAGTATCACTTCATCGACGGGCCCAAGCCCGAGCTCTACGACCTGGAGAGCGATCCCGGGGAATTGAAGAACCTGTACGCAGAGAAGCGGGCGGTGGCGGCGGAGCTGCAGGGACGGCTGGCGTCCGCCATCCAGAAGAACACGCCGGAGAAGGAGCTGGCGCGGAAGACGGGGCTTGACCCGCAACTGGCGGAGCGGCTGAAGTCGCTGGGCTACGCGGCGGTGGCCGGCGGCGGGAATCCCACCATCAGCAACCGCGAGCTGGCGGATCCCAAGGACCGCATCGAGGTGTACGAGCTGGTGTCGGAGGCCATCGCCGACAGCCAGCACGGGCGCTACCGACCCTCCATCGAGAAGCTGCAGCGGGCGCTCCAGACGGACAAGGGCTCCACGCCCATCCACTATTTGCTGGCGCTCAACTACATGCGCACGCGCGCCTATCCCGACGCCGTCGCAGAGTTCCGCCGGGTGCTGGAGCTGAGCCCGGACTACACCCTGGCGGTCTTCAACCTGGGACTGGCCTATGGGAATCTGGGCGACTGGGACCAGACCATCCAGTATCTGAAGCGAGCGGTTGAACTCGACGGGACGAATTTCTTCGCCGCCTACAACCTGGGAGCCGCGTATGTGCAGAAGCAGATGTGGGCGGAGAGCCTGGCGGCCTTCCGGCAGTCGGTGACCATCTATCCGGATTTTGCCCCCGGGCATCGGGCCCTGGGTGAGGTAATGCTCTATCAGGGACAGCTCCCGGAGGCGGTGGAGGAATTGCGCCTGGCGGTGAAGCTGGCGCCACAGGAGCCGCAGATGCACCTGTCGCTGGCCAGGGCCCTGGAGGCCGCGGGCCAGCGCGATGAGGCGGAGGCGGAGCGGCGCAAGGCGCGAGAGCTCGGTCCGGGCCGGTAGTCCTTCTTCTTACGACGATGGCAGCAAGACGAATCGCGATGCTGCTGTGCGCGCTCCTCGCGAGCGCCTCGGGGATGGCACAGTCCCGGGGCGGCGCGCCCAACATCATCCTCATCACGGTGGACACGCTGCGGGCCGACCGCCTGGGCTGCTACGGCTCGAAGACCGTCGCCACCCCGGCGATGGACGGCCTGGCCCGCGACGGCGTGCTCTTCGAGCGCGCTCTGGCCCAGGTGCCGCTCACCTTCCCTTCCCACGCTGCCATCTTCACCGGGACCTATCCCGCGTACACCGGGGTGCAGGACTTCACCAGCCCGCCGCTGGGCCCCGAGTTCCGCACCCTCGCGCAGGGCCTGAAGGCAAACGGCTACGCCACCGGCGCGGTGGTGAGTTCGTTCGTGCTCGACCGCAGCTGGGGCATGGCCCGCGGCTTCGACTTCTACGACGACGCTTTCTCCGGCACCAGCTTCCTGGAAAAAGACCTGGCCCTGGTGGAACGCCCCGCGAAGCAGAGCGTGGACAACGCCATCGCCTGGCTCGCTCGCACCCGGCGGCGCCCATTCTTCCTCTGGCTGCACCTGTACGATCCCCACAGCCCATACAGCCCGCCTGAGCCCTTCCGCTCGCAGTACCTGGGCCGGCCTTACGACGGCGAGGTGGCCTACACCGATGCCCAAGTGGGCCGGCTGCTGGAATGGCTGAAGGCCCGCCGGTTGTATGCCGGGACGCTCATCGTCCTGGTGAGCGACCATGGCGAGTCGCTGGGAGAGCATGGAGAGAAGGAGCACGGATTCTTCATCTACCACTCCACCACACACGTGCCGCTGATCCTGAAGCCTGCGGCGGGAAGCCCGGTGCGGCCCGGACGCCGCGCCGAACCGGTGGAGACGATTGCGTTGGCCCCGACGCTGCTGCGGATGGCGGGCTTGCGCGATCCCATCCAGAAGCAGTTCCAGGCGGGCGGACTGCTCGTCGCGCAGACGAACCCGGAATCGGCGACGGCGTACAGCGAGACCTTCTACCCCTTCTCCTCGTTCGGATGGAACCCGCTGCGCGGGTTGGAGAGCGGGCGGTACCGCTACATCGAGGCGCCGCGGGCGGAACTCTACGACCTTCGGTCCGACCCGGGAGAGACGCGCAACCTGGCGGGCGAGCAGCCGGCAGTGGCGGCGGTCCTCAAGGAGAAGCTCGGGGCTTTGCAGGCGCGCGCTCCGGCGCCCCGCCGGGCGGGGCCGGCCGACCCGGGGCTGAGTCCCGAGACCATCGAGAAGTTGCGGGCGCTGGGCTACGTGGCCTTCCGCTCGCCGGTCTCGGCGGAGCAACTGGCGAAGGGATTGCCCGACCCCAAGGACAAGCTGGCGGAGTTCAACAACATCCTGCAGGCCACCGACGCCCTGCACGCCGGCGACTTCAGCCAGGCGGAAACGCTGTTGAAGAAGGCCCAGGAAGAGGACCCCGGGTTGTACCTGCTCCCCTTCCTGCTGGGGCAGGCGGCCTCGCGGCGCGAGGATTGGAAGCGAGCGGCGGTGGAGCTAGCCAGGGCGCTGGAGCTGAATCCGAACTTCGACCAGGCCATGACCGCGCTGGCCCGGGCGCTGGCCTTGAGCGGCGACCCCAGCGGAGGCAGGAAGTGGCTGGAGCGGGCGCTGGAGCTGAACCCCGGGAACTACCGCGCCTGGTACGAGTCGGCGTGGCTGCACTCACGGTTGGGTGAGACCGAGGCTACCCGCGCGGCGCTGGAGAAGACGCTCTCCCTGCAGCCGAACTTCGGACCCGCCCAGCGCGACCTGGGCATGCTGCACATCCGGCAGAAAGATTACGCGGCAGCGGCGGCCCGGCTGCAGAAGGCCGCCGACCTGGGAATGACCGACCCCACGCTCTACAACTTCCTGGGCATCGCCTACGGCCAGACCAACCGGCCGCAGCAGGCGGTCGAGAGCTATCGCAAGGCGCTGGCGGGCAATCCCAATCTGGCCGAGGCCCACCTCAACCTCGCTTTGGCCTACCAGAAGCTAGGACGGATGCGGGAAGCCCGCAGCGAATACGAGACCGCGTGCCGGCTGGAAGCGAAGTTCTGCAAGTACGTCCCCACCCGCCGGCCGTAGTGTGCCTTCACTGGCTCTTGGAGGCCGGCTGCACCGGGGCGCCTTCCAGCCGGCCCAGGACGTGCCGCGCCTGGGGCGCCATGGCGTCGGCGGGAAAAGTCTTGAGGAAGAGCTTGAGCTCGCGGATGGCCTCCGGGGTGCGCTTCTGGCCTACATATAGGTTCACCAGCTCCAGGTGGGCCTTGGAAAGGTTGGAGTCGAAGGTGATGGCGTCGTGCAGGGCGCGCTCGGCTTCGGGGAGCCTGCCGGCGCGGCGGTAGGCTGAGCCCAGCAGGAACTTGCCCAGGCCGGAGTTGGGTTGCCGGCGCAGGCCCTCTTCCAGCAGGCGCACAGCGTCCTCCAGGTGACCGGTCAGGAGAAAGACGTTGCCCAGGTTGAAGTAGGCGTTGGCGTCCGCCTGGTTGAGCTTGATGACTTCTTCGAACTCTAGCTGAGCGGCCGCGAAGTCCTGCCGGGCCAGGAAGGCTACCCCCAACTGGTTGTGCGCGGGATAGAAGGCGGGAGCGAGCTGGATGGCCTTGCGGTACCCGCGCATGGCCTCGTCGGTCTTGCCGCGCTGGTCGGCCTTCAGGGCCTTCCGGAACTCGTCCACGGCCTGCTTGGGAAAGTCCTTGGAGTAGTCGGAAACGTCCACCAGGTAGGGGTTGCCGCCGGAGGCCGGTGGCTGCGGGATGGCTCCCGGAGCGGGATTCACAACCTCGGTCGGATAGAGGATCAGGTTCACGATGTTGAGCGGCGAGATGGCGGGAACCAGCTTGGTCTCTACCTGTAGCGGCTGATACTTCTCGTCATTCACGATGAGGTGGTAGAGGTTGGGGGCCATCCCGTAGAAACCATAGCGGCCTTCCCCATCGGTGTAAGCCGTGTTCACGATGGCCCCGCGCGCGTGCAGGGCGATCATGACGGACTCAGCGGGAGCGCCGATCCGGGCGACCCGGACCTGCCCGATGATGTTGCCGACCTGAAACTGTCCCCAGAGCGGGTGAGAGCAGAGCAGAAACAGGACTATGCATGGCAGCAGAAGCTGCCGCGGCCTGGAGAACCTCGGCATGAGCGCCCTCTCCAAGTGAAAAGGGCCTGACCCGGAATCGAGGGTCAGGCCCTGGAAGCCCTCAGTCCGGCTAGAAGGTCAGCTTCAGGCCGAACTGGATGTTGCGCGAGTTCAGCGTGCCGCCGGCCTTGCCAAACACCGGCGAGGTGACCTTGTTGTTCGCATTGCCTCCCGCGGAGGCCAGCACGAAGTTGGTGTGGTTGAAGATGTTGAAGAATTCGGAGCGGAACTGCAGGCGGACCCTCTCCGTGATCTTGATGTTCTTCAACAGCGACATGTCAGCGGTCCAGTTGCCGGGGCCGACGAAGGTGTTGCGGCCCAGGTTGCCGACGCAGCCCACGCAGGGAGAAGTAAAGAACTCTCCCGAGCCCGCCAGCCCCCAGCCCACGCCGAAGCCGTTAGCCCACATGTCATGGGTGGCGTTGATGTTGTCGGATTGGGCATCTGGCCGGTCGTTCTGGCCGCGATCCAGGTTGTAGTCGCCGCCGGCTTGGATGCAATCCGCATTGGTGTTGTTAGCGAAGTTGGCTCCGCTGCAATCATTGACGCCGTCGGTCGGTCCGGAATTCTCACAGATGTTGGTCTGCCCCGATCCGAAAGCGGTCAGGTCGCAGAAGGCGCGGGCCCGGCTGTCGAAGGGACTCCAGTGGGCGCCGCTCTGGAACGACCAGATGTTGGTCAGGGTCCAGCCGCCGAAGACCGCTTCCGCGAAGCCGCCCTTGCCTTTGGCCCAGGGCATCTCCCAGATAAAGTTGATGGTGGCGCGGTGGCGGATGTCGAACAAGGAGTTGCTGCGATCCAGGCCCGGCCGGGTCTGGTCGAGGTTGTAGCCCTCGCCCGCGGCTGCGCCGTTGGCGGTGGTGGCCCCGCTGTGCCAGGTGGAGCCGCCGTCAATGGCGTGGCTCCAGGTGTAGTTGGCATTGAACTGGAAGCCGTGGCTCGCCTGCTTGCGGACCGAAACCTGCATGGCGTTGTAGTTGGAGTTCACCTGGTTCAGCCAGGCGCGAATGTTGCCATAGTTGTTGTTCAACCGTCCCGCGCCACCCGCGCCGCAGAGGGTCCGGCCCAAGTTGTCCTGCACGCAGTTTTGCCCCTCCGTGCCCGGCAGCCGGCCGCCAGCGACCAGATTGACATTGGCAGCCCGGAAGAGCTTGTGGGCGGTGGTCCCGACGTAGTTGAGCTCGAGAACCAGCTTGGGCGCAAGCTCATGCTGGAAGCTCAGGAAGTAGTTGTACACGTAGGGGTCGCGGATACCCTCCGGGAAGACGACGCCGGTGAGGAAGGCGAGATGGGGAGTGGGTGGATCCCACCCGGTCAGGTTGCCCACGGCCTGCGCGCCCACGCCCTGGCCGATGTTGGTGGGTGGCCCGAGAAAGGTAGGCGCAGTGGCGCAGAATGGGCAAGGCGAGACGGGGCCATCCGGGCCATAGACGATGTTGGAAACGTCGCCGAAGTTGTAGTTGTCGGCGATGTTGAAGGAGTAGTAGGGCGGGTTCCAGCGCGAGTTGGAGAGGGGGTTGTAGAGGGTGCCCTCGTAGGAGACGCCGAAGCCGCCGCGCAGGGAGGTCTTGCCGTCGCCCCAGATGTCCCAGGCAAAGCCCACGCGAGGCCCGAAGTTGTTGTGGTCGCCCGCGCCCAGGGACTCCGCGGCCGCAAAGCCGCCCGGACCACACACCCCGGCCAAAGTAACCTGCGCGATCTGGGTGGCGGTGGTGCATCCCGGATCCCCGGCCAGGATGTTGGCGTCGTGGATCTGCCCCGCGTGGGTGGTGATGTCGTCAATGGTCTGGCTGCCCGGCCCCTTGATGAAGGTGGTCTCCAGGTTGTCCAACTCGCTGTGACGCTGGTAGAGGTCGTAGCGAATGCCCAGGTTCAAGGTGAGCCGGCGGCTGATCTTCCAGTCATCCTGGAAGTAAATGCCGAACTCATAGTTGCGCCAGTGGCGCCGGTTGGTGGCCAGTTGCGCCGGGTTGCCGCTGATGAAGCCTGGGTCCACGCCCGCCGCCACCTCGGCGGGGGAATCCACAGCGAAGAAGAGCGGGTCAAAGAAGTAATACGACGGGCGGGCGACGTTGAACTCGCTGTTCTCGATGTTGCGGCGGACATCGCCACCGATCTTGATGCTGTGGTTGCCCTTGGTGATGGAGATCATGTCGCCGAGGCTGTAGATGTGCTCGGCGAAGAACTGGGGGTAGCCGTTGTAGGAGCCGAAGCCGGTGGTTCCATCCGCGAAGACCACTTGCGGGATGCCGGGATTGGTGGCCCCGATCTGGGTGTTGTTCTGCGTGTACCCAGCGCGGAACTCGTTCACCACCCGGGGGCTGAAGGTGTGCACATAGCTGAACTGGCCGTTGGGCAGGTAGGCCTGCGCGGGGTTGGAGAATCCGCGGGCGCAGGGAGCTTCGCAGGGTCCGAAGGCGTCGGTGGAGTGGAACCAGTTGAACTGGAGGAACATGCGGTTGCTGTCGTTCCAGTTGTAGTCGATGCGGCCGCTGGCCTCAGTCCCATTGAAGAGGTTGCCAAAGGTCTGCGTCTGCTGCTGGAAGGTAGCCGAGCCTTGATACAAGAAGTTGGTGTTCAGGCCCAGCGGCATCGCCGCGAACAAAGCCGCAAACGCGGAAGGCAGGTACCCCGCGCCGCGGGGGTCGCCCGCGAAGTTGGCGGGATTCAGGTAGTCCGCCTGCGTGCAGATGCCGTTGTTGGTGCATGCCCCCGAAAGGCCGGCGGCCAAGTAGTTGCCCAAGGTGCAGGGCAGATCCCCACTGGCACCGCAAAAGTTTGCCAAAGATCCGTTGATGGGCAACGTGGAGCCGTAGATGAGCTGGGAGACCGAACCATTCACACCAAAGTTGGTAGCCGCCACCGCCGCGCGGAACTCGTCCGATTCGAAGAAGACGGGGATGGCCGGCGCGCTCTGGGTGAAGCGGTCGCCCTGATAAGAGGCGAAGAAGAACAGCTTGTCCTTGATGATGGGGCCGCCGAAGGTGCCGCCAAACTGGTTGAAGCGCAGTTTCGGCTTGGGATCGCCGCTCTGATTCAGGAAGAACTGGTTGGCGTCGAGCACGTCGTTGCGCACAAACCACCAGCCGCTGCCGTGGTAGCTGTTGGTCCCCGACTTGGTCACCAGGTTGGTGATGGAGCCGGCGCTGTTGCCGTACTGGGCGGAGTTGTTGAGGGTGAGCTGCTGGAACTCCTGCACCGTGTCCTGGACGGGTACGTTGACCACGCCGCCGCTCAGGCCCTTGTTGGAGACGCCGTTGACCAGGAAGCCGTTGAAGTTCTCGCGCAGGCCGTTGACCACGGTGCCGGCGCCGTTCTCGAAGTCGGTGCCGCGCACGTTCACCGCGCCCGGAGCCTGCTGGATGAGGTCATAGACGTTGCGGCCGTTCAAAGGTAGGTTGGCGATCTGGCTGGCGCCCACCGTGGTGGCCAGCTTGGAGTCCTCGGTGTTGACTATAGGCGCCGTGCCAACGACCTCGATCACTTCCGCGCGCTCGCCCACCGTCAGCTTGAAGTCCACGCGATGGATGACGCCGGCATTGACCGTGAAGCTGCCCTGGGAAGCGGTTTTGAAGCCCTGTTTCTCCACCGTGATCTTGTACACCCCGGCGGGCAGCTCCTTCGCGCTGAACAGGCCGGTGTCGGTGGTGGTCGAAGTGACCGACAGGTTGGTGGCTGGGTTGGAAACCTTCACAGTCGCGCCCGAAATGGCCGCGCCCTGCTGGTCCAACACCGTTCCCGTGATCTGCCCGTTCTGGATCTGGGCCACTGCGGTCAGGCTCAGGGCCAGGACCGCCACTACCACCAAGAACCGCGCAAAGACACTCTTGCTCTTCGTCATTTTCTCCCTCGTATAGGCGTCGGTTGGAGCTGACTGAATCAAATCAGGTGCTTGCGTTGAAGTTCGCAACATAGATTGAAAGTTGATACCGGCAATACTTATGCACGTCGTTTTCCATTTAATCGTATTGAAAACACAGCACTTAAAACGCATGTCACACTAGTATGTACGGATTACCGAAGATATGTGACGGCTGTGCTATGGATTTTCATATTCAAGCGGAAGGGGGTGCTTGTTTTGAGTCCCCCTTGGGGGGAGGCGGCAGGGAGTTATCGCCGCGTCCGGGCAGGGGCACGCCGGGGAGCGGGTTCGGACCGCCCGACTACGCCCTTGCCCTCCTCGACAACCAGTTCCTGATCGGCCTTTTCGTTCTTGAGGGTGTCGGTCGAGCCCGAGGGCCAGCGGATGACGATGCGCTCGGCGCGGGTGGCGGTCCCCAAGCCGAAGTGCAGGCGGGGGTCGCTGGCGGAGAGGTAGCTGGAGTTGGCGCGCACCTCGTCCACTTGCGTGAGGGAGCCGGCGGTGAGCTCGACGCGGGCGCCGAAGCCGCCGCGGTTGGAGCGCGTGCCCACGGTCTTGATGCGGAGCCAGTGACCCGCCTGGCCACGGCGGGTGCCCAGATTGCGCAGCAGGGTGGGCGAGCCGTCGAGGTTCGAGACCAGCAGGTCCACATTGCCGTCGTTATCGAAGTCGCCGCTGGCGAGGCCGCGGCTCACCTTCTTCCCCTTCAGCGCCGGACCGGCGCTCTGGCCGACTTCGGCGAACTTCCCTTTCCCCAGGTTGTGGAAGACGAGTGGACGCTGGGCGTAGGAGATGCCGAAGGCGTGGGCGTCCACCTGCGGGTTGACGTGTCCGTTGGCCACGAACACGTCCGGCCAGCCGTCGTTGTCGAAGTCGGCGAACTTCACGCCGAAGCCCAGGAAGGGGATGCTGACCGGGCCGAAGCTGGAGGGACCGCCCAGGTCGGTGAAGCTGAGGTTGCCGTCGTTGTGGTAGAGGTTGTTGGTGTCGTCGGAAAAGTTGGTCTTGGCCAGGTCGGGGAGGCCGTCGCGGTCGTAGTCGGCGGAGTCCACGCCCATGCCCGCCTGCTCGCGCCCGTCGGAGCTGTAGGCCACGCCCGCGGCCACTCCCGTCTCGGTCAGCTTCCCGCCTCCTTCATTGTGGTACAGCAAGCTGGGGGTGGAATCGTCGGCCACGTAGAGGTCGAGTTTGCCGTCGAGGTCGAAGTCGCCCCAGAGGACACCCAAGCCGTAGTTGGAGTCGGGATCGATGCCCAGTTTGTCGCTGACATCGGTGAAGGTGCCGTCGCCCTGGTTGCGGTAGAGGCGGTCGCGCGAGCCCTTGAGCCCGCGCGGCCCGCAGGAAACCGGGATGCCGCGGTACTGGCATTGGATTGAGCTGCCGAACGGGGGCAGGTGTGCCAGGTCCAGGTCGACGTAGTTGGCGACGTAGAGGTCGAGCAAGCCGTCGTTGTCGTAGTCGCCGAAGGCGGCGCTCGAGCCCCAGCGGCCGCCGTTTTCCACGCCGGCCTTGGCGGTCACGTCGGCGAAGGTGCCGTCGCCGCGGTTGCGGTAGAGGAGGCCGCCATCCAGGCAGGTGATGTAGAGGTCGGCGAAGCCGTCGTTGTCGTAGTCGCCGACGGCCACGCCGAAGGCCCAGCAGCCGCGGGAGAAGCCCGCTTTGGCGGTGACGTCGGCGAAGCGGCCGTCGCGCGTATTGCGATAGAGCTTGAAGTTGGGCAGGGCGCCGCGGTGCAGGTCGGCGACGGTCGAGCCGTTCACCAGGAAAATGTCGAGCCAGCCGTCGTTGTCGAAGTCGAGGAAGGCGACGCCGCCGCAGAGCGACTCCATGATGTAGCGCTTCTCCGGCCCGCCGCAGGTGAGGTGGAAGTCGATGCCGGCGGCGCGGGTGACGTCCTGGAACTCGATGGGCGCGCGCGGCGGCAGGGCGGTCTTCTGTCCCCACGCCGGGGAACTCGCCAGCCAGAAGGCGGCGAGGGCGACGGCGGCAGGGATGCGGAGGCGCGGGGTCATTTGCGCTCCCGTCCCGTGGCCATGCCGCCGGTTTGCTGCTGCGTTTTCTTGAGCTCGTCGAAGCGGGCCAGCGCGCTTCGCGCGCCTTCCGCATCGCCCTGGCGGGTGAGGGCGCGGGAGAGTTGGTAATGGGCGCTGGCGTCCTGGGGATCCAACTCGATGGCGCGCTGGAGCGCGGCGATGGCGCCTGCGGTCTCGCCCACCAGCAGCCGCGCCTTGCCCAGATCGTAGAGGGCGTCCTGGTGATTGGGGGCGAGTTGCAGGGCGCGCTCCAGCGAGGCCACCGCCGGCTTCCAGCGCCCGGATTCGAGCAGGGTGTGGCCGTACTGGTAGAAGACCTCGGCGCGGGTTTGGCCGCCGGTGGCGTCCTGGGCCAGCTCGGCGATAGCTTCCTCATTGCGCCCGATGCTGGCGTAGGCAAAGCCCAGGTGGTAGTGGCCCAAGGGCAGGTTGGGGTCCAGGCGCAGCGCGGTCTTGAACTCCTCGATGGCGCGCAGGCTGCGGTTGCTGTTCTGGTAGGCGCGGCCCAGCAGCACGTGGTCGAGCGCCACCCGCGGGCGCAGGCGCACGACCTTCTCCAACTGCTCGGCGGCCAGCGGGTACTGCCGCTGGTCCAGGAACAC
>CBRAFF010000011.1:0-13114 GCA_967755155.1 uncultured bacterium | reverse complement strand
GCGTGAAGGGGACGGACCGCTCGGTCAACTTCTGTCGCCTGGCCAACATCGCCAACGTGAACAGCGCCATCCTGCCCAAAAAGCTGCTGGACGTCACGCTCAACTGCCGCTACACCTGGCGCGCGCCCTTCAAGGTCCCGGACATCAAGCGCAAGTACGGCAACCTCACGCTCACCTACGCCTCGCAGTTGCACGTCGCGGTGATGGAGGTCGAGCGCGACACCTGCCGCCCGCGCATCCTGGCCTACGCCGCGGTGGACGATTGCGGCCGGGTCATCAATCCCACCATCGTCCAGGGGCAGGTGCACGGCGCCACCGCGCACGGCATCGGCGCGGCGCTCATGGAGACCTGCGCCTACTCGCCCGACGGAAACATGCTCACCTCCACCTTCAGCAGCTACACGCCCATCACCTCGCTCAACATGCCCACGCTGCGCTGCGGGCACCTGGAGACTCCTTCGCCGCATAGCTACAACGGGGCCAAGGGGATGGGAGAGGGCGGCGCCGCGCCGCTGCATACCATCAGCGCCGCGCTGCAGGACGCGCTCTACTCGAGCGGCGTCATCATCTCCGACTCGCACAACACTCCGGATAGCATCTTTGCCGCCTTGGCCCAGGCCAGGGAAAAGGGACGCGACGCGAACGTCCGCACCGAGCATCGCAGCGTCCGCACCGAACGCCGCAAGAAATGATCGGCCGGCCCCTTTCCGAGCGTCATCCTGAGCGGGTTTCGCCTGAGGCCCGCAGGGCCGAAGCCCTGAGCGAAGTCGAAGGGGAAGGACCTATGCATTTGGCCGAACTAACTATTGCTCGCTGGGTTGCCGCGGCTGCGGAGAGCGCTGCTGTACCAGCCCGCCAGGGCGGCATTTGCGTGAGCCCAGGGCGTAAGCCCTGGGTGGGGCAATGAATGAGCAGAGCCCCTTTAGGGGCGGCACATGAAAAAGGTCTGCATCATCGGTTGCGGCGCCATCGGCTCGCTCTACGCCGCGCATCTGGCGCGCGTGAAGGAAGTCGAAGTCTGGGCCTTCGTCCGCCGCCCCGAACACGCCCGCGCCTTGAACCAGCACGGACTGCGTGTCTCCGGCACCCACGACTTCACCGCCAAACTTCGCGCCACCGCCGATCCCAAAGAACTTCCGACCTGCGATCTCGGCATCGTCGCTTCGAAGGCCATCCAGACCGAAGAGGCCTTCGCCCCCGTCGGCCATCGCTTCGACAAGGGCGCGGTCCTTTCCGCGCAGAACGGTCTGGGCAGCGAGGAAGTCATCGCCAAACACACCAAGGGCTACGTTTTGCGCGGCACCACCTTCATGTCCGGCACCCGCCACAGCGACACTCACGTGCAGTACGAGCTCCCGACCGCCACCTGGCTCGGCCCCTTCGAGCCGACGAACACACCCTTCGCGCTGGTGAAGGAGGCCGCCGAACTGCTCATGGCTGCCGGCCTCAAGGCCGAGGCACTTGAGGACTGCAAGCCGGCGCAGTGGTCCAAGCTCATCTTCAACGCCTCGGTGAACTCGGTGTCCGCGCTCACCGAGCTGCCGCACTGTCCCGCCTTCGCCGACGAGCGCTCGCCTGCCGCTCTCGGCCACCTGCTGCACGCGCTCATCGAGGAAGGCAAGCGGGTCGCCGCCGGCCTCGGCATCCGGCTCCACGACGACCCCTGGGAGATGAACAAGATCGGCGCGCAGACCAACCATCCGCCCTCCATGCTGTACGATATCCAGCGCAAAAACCTGACTGAGGTGGACTTCCTCGGCGGCGCCATCGCCCGCGAAGCCAAGCGCGCCGGACTCGCCGCCCCGCTGCACACGGCGCTCTCGGCGCTCATCAAGGGGAAGGAAGCCGCCTGGCCCGAAAGAACATGAGCTGGCCCAAGGACACCGCCAAACTCGACCGCGTCCGCGCCCTGATGAAGGAGCGCGACCTGACCGCGCTCGTCGTCCGCGCCCCCGACAACATCGTCTATCTCACCAACTACTGGTGCATGAAGGGATACGACGTCGCCATCTTCCCCCGCGAGGGCGAGCCCATCCTCTGCGCCATCGAACCGCAGCTCGCCGACGCCCAGCGCACGGCGTGGACCAAGGACATCCGCCTCTTCAAGGGCTACGACGAGCGTGACCCGCGCCCGCCCAACTTCCGCGGCCTCGAGCTCGCGCTCCAGGTGCTGAAGGAACGCGGGCTCACCGACAAGGTCGGCATCGAGCTCACCAACTCCACGCAGGCCGCCGACCGCATGGTGGGCGAGCCCACCGTCTACTCGCAGCCCTACTTTGACGCCTTCAAGCCCGTCGCCGGCCAAGTACTCGATGCCATGCCGCTGCTCATCGAAGCCCGCTCCATCAAGACCGCGCAGGAGATCGAGCGCATGCGCATCGCCAACGAGCTGGCCGCGCTCGCCATGGAGCACTGCCGCCAGAACATGAAGCCCGGGATGAAGGAGAGCGAAGTCGGCGCCATGTTCGAGGGCTTCGTCCACGGCGTCGGCGTCGGCTACAAAAATAAAGTGGAGATGGCGCGCGCCTTCACCCTGGTGTGGTCCGGCCCCGGCATCGCCACCTTTACTGCAACCGGCGACCGTCCCATCCAGAAGAACGAGCCCACGCTCTTCGAGATCTGGGTATGCGTGGACGGCTACTGGAACGACCTGACGAAAAATCTCTGTCCCGGGCCGCTGACCGCGCGCTACAACAAACTGCTCGAGCTGCTGCTGAAAGTTTTCAACGAAGGCATCGCTTACGCGCGCGACGGTGCGCCGCTGCCCGAGCTCGACCGCCTCATCCGCGCTCGCATCGCCGAGGGCGGATACCCCGGCCAGCCCTCGCATCCCGTCGCCCACGGCGTTGGCGCCCGCGCTCACGAGCCGCCTTACGCGCACCAGGCGGGCGCCGGCACCATCCGCAAGGGAATGGTCTTCGCCATCGAGCCCGGCATTTACTGGGAGGGCGGCGGCGGATTGCGCCTGGAAGACGATTTCCTCATCACCGCCGACGGCAACGAAAAGCTCTGCTCGTTCCCCGACGACTTCCGGACTCTGATTCCTTAGTTGTCATCCTGAGCGAGCGCGAGCCGATCCCGCGCAGCGGGAGAGGGAGCGCGAGTCGAAGAGCCTGCCCTGAGGTGTGAGCCGAAGGGACCCCTACCCGGCCCAGTTCGCCGAACTGCTCCCGGGCATTTCAACCGGAATGATTGCGCCTGTCATCTTGAGCTCCGACTGTGGGGGCGAGGGACCTTGCGCTTGATTTTGACTGCCACCTCGAACCACCCCTACCATCTCTCCTGCCGCTCAGCTACACTGCTCCCGCCCATGTCTGCCAAGCGTAAACCCGACCTCGCCTCCCGCATCCTCTCCCACATCGACGAGCAGGAGCTCGTCGCCATGGCCCGCGACGTCATCAACATCCCCTCGCCCACGGGCGAGGAGCTGGGCATGGCCGTTTACCTCCGCCGCGTCTTCGAGGAGATGGGCCTGGAGGTCGCCTGGCAGGAGGTAGAGGACGGCCGCGCCAACGTGGTGGCACGCCTCCCCGGCACTGGCAACGGTAAGTCGTTGATGTTTAACGGACATATGGACACTTCCAACACCGGCCGGGAGCCCTTCCTGACCGGCATCGGCTACAAGCCCCGGGCCGTCCTCAAGGACGGCATGATCTTCGGCCTGGGTATCTACAATATGAAGGGGGCCCTAGTCTGTTACACCCATGCAATCAAGGCTTTACAGGCCGCAGGCGTCCGGCTGGAGGGTGACGTCCTGATTGCCGCCGTGGTGGGCGAAATCGAGAAAACCCAATGGAGTGAAGAGTTTACGGGGAAACAGTACCGGGGGTACGGGGTCGGCTCCCACCACCTGGTCAACCACGGCGTCCTGCCCGATATGTGCATCCTGGGGGAGCCCACCGACATGCAGGTCGTCCTGGGACATTACGGGTCGCTTTGGGCCCGGATTTCGACCCGGGGGAACTACGTCCATACCGCCTTTGCCCCCGGGCGGGAGGGGGAGAACTCCATCCGGCGCATGCGCGACGTCCTGCACGCGGTCGAGGAATGGGCCGCGGGGTGGCGCGAGAAGGCTGCCTACGGCAACAAGAAAGGCTTCGTGAACCTGGGCGGCATCCGCGGCGGCGACCCCTGGCGTGCCAGCCGCACCCCCGACCGCACCGATCTTTTTCTCGACGTTCGCGTCCCGCCCACCATGTCCATGCAGCGCGCGGGCCGGGAGCTGAGAAAACTTTTCCTCGACCTGCGCAAGAAGCATCCGACCTACGGTCTGGAGTTCGAGACCTACGTCTCCGTCCCCGGCGCGGAGATCTCGGAGAAGCACGAGTTGGTGAAGGCCGTCGAGAAGTCGCACCGCAGCGTCACCGGAAAACGTCCGGCGTACGACACCGTGCTCTGGTCCTCCGACGCCTCCGTGCTCTCGCGCTACGGCATCGCCACCGTGAACTACGGACCGTCGAGCGGACCGCGCGACGCGCAGGGAGAAAAAGTCCGCGTCAAGACTTTGGTGGAGATGACGAAGATCTACGCTCTCGCTGCCGCGGACCTCTGCGGAGGGAAATAAAAAGAAATGCAAGATCAACAATGCAAAATGCACAATGACAAATGCAAAATGAAAAGCCAGACCGAGGACGAATCCGCGGCAGGGCGAGGACCCTTAGGTTGTAATTTCGCATTTTTAATTTTGCATTTCTAATTCTTCCTCATGCTTTCCTCCGCCGAGATCGCTCGCCGTTACTCCAACCTCCGTGCCGCCATGGCGCGCGAGGATTGCGACGCACTCGTGGTCTGCGGAAATCAGTACGCCGGATTCGAAGGAGCCGTGCGTTACGTTTCCGGTTTTGAGATCGTTCACCGCTACGCGCTCGTCCTTCTTCCCATGGAAGGCGAGCCCACACTTTTGTTTCCCGCCGAAGCGCGTTGGATCGGAGACAAAACGAAACCGTGGGTGCAGGAACACGTGTGGGCGGAAGTTCCGGGACAATGGCTGAACGAGCAGGTGCGCAATCAACATTGGAAGCGCGTCGCCGTCTATGGCATGGACGACGTGATGGCAGTGAAGGACTACCGCGTGCTCGCCGACAGCCCCGCGGAACTGTTTCCTTTCGACCTGCAGTTCGACCTGGCGCGCGCAGTCAAGAGCGAGGAAGAGCTGAAGGAAGTCCGCGACAGCATGGCCATCATCCTCGACGGGTTCTGGGCGCTGGTGGGCGCCTTCGAGCCCGGGAAAACGGAGGCGCAGATCATGGCGCCCGCCGTCGAGCGCTTTTTCGCCCGCGGCGCCGGACCGCGCATGATGAACATCGTGCTCTCCGGCTCGGGCGGACAGGCGGAGGCGCACTTTAAGGTGCCGGCGCACCGCGTGGTGGGGCGCGACGACCTCATGCTCTACTCGCTGGAGATCACCGGCGCCGGGGGTTACTGGGTGGAATTCTCCCGCGCCCTGCTCCGCGGCAAGGGCAGCCCGGTCACGGAGAAGATGAAGGAGGCCTATCCCGCGGCCATGGAGGCCGCGCGCAAGCTGCTGCGCGAAGGCGAGCTGGCCAGCGCCGTCCATCGCGCCGTCGCCGACGTCTTCAAGCGCCACGGATTCTCGCTCGGGCACCTCTCCGGCCACGGCATCGGCGCCACAATGCTGGAGTTTCCCTCCATCGGCGCCAGCTCGCCCCGCACCGACATAGAGTTAAAGGAAAACATGATCTTTTCACTCCATCCCCAAGTAGTAGACCAGGACGGCAAGGTCTGCCTTTATACCCAGGACACCTACCGCGTGGGCCAGACCGAGGGCGAGAACCTGGCCGACGTCCCCTGGCGCTTCTTTACTGGCGAGGAGAAGCCGGCGCAATGAAGATCTGCGTCATCGGATGCGGCGCCGTGGGCAGCCTGTTCGCCGCGCACCTGGCGCGCGCCGCCGAAGCCGAGGTCTTCGCCTACGACCTGGCCCGCGACCACGTGGATGCCATCAACCGGGGCGGCCTGCGCCTCTCCGGCGAGGCCGACTTCACCGCCAAACTGACCGCCACCTCCGATCCCAAGCGACTGCCGCGCTGCGACTACGGCATCGTGGCCACCAAATCCATCCACACCCGGTCGGCCATCGAGCAGACTGCGCACATCTTCGACGACCGCAGCGCCGTCTGCTCGGTGCAGAACGGCGTGGGCAACGAAGAGCTGCTCGCCGAGCGCGTGAAGTTTGTCATCCGCGGGACGACCTTTCCCGCCGGACACATCGTCGCCCCCGGCCACGTCGGCTACGACATCCAGGGCGACACCTGGATCGGTCCCTTCGAGCCGACTCAGACGCCGATGAAGATGGTGGAAGAACTCGCCGGGCTGATGACGCGCGCCGGGATGAAAACGCTCGCGCTCGCCGACGCCCGCGGCGCGCAGTGGACCAAACTCATCTTCAACGCCGGCACCAACCCGGTGGGCGCGCTCACCGGATTGCATCACGGCGCCGCGACTCTCTTCGCGCCCACCGGCGAACTGTTCGAAGCGCTGATCGACGAAGGCCTCGCCGTCGCCAAAGCCTTGGGCATCGAGTTGCACAACGATCCCAAAGCGCTGGTGCTCAAAGCTGCGAACGCTCCGGGAAAACATAGAGCGTCGATGTTGCAGGATGTTCTCGCGCATCGCCAGACAGAAGTGGATTTCATGAACGGCGCCATCGTCGAATGGGGCGAGAAGCTCGGCGTGCCCACGCCGCTCAACCGCGCGGTGTGGTCGCTGGTGAAAGGCTTGGAGGATTCCTGGAAGCAATGAGCGTCCCTTTCAAGATCGGAGTTCTCCAGCTCAGCATGGAGCCGGTGGAAGAAACCGTGCGCATGGCGCGCGCGTGTGATGCCGCCGGCTTCGACACCTTCTGGCTCGCCGAAGCGTATCCCTGGTGGCGCAAACATTCTTATGAGGCGCGCTCCTCCACCGCCATCACTGCCGTCATCGCGCGCGAGACCAAACGCATCGCCGTGGGTTGGGGCATCATCTCGCCTTACACGCGCCATCCCGTCCAGATCGCGATGGAAGCGCGCGTGATGCAGGACCTGGCGGGCGACGGACGTTTCCTTCTTGGATTGGGGGCCTCAAAGATTTTCATGAAAGAGATCGGCGAAGGCGAGAAGGGAAAGGAAGTCGGCCCCGCCGTGGTCATGCGCGAGAGTCTCGACATCATCAAAGCCATGCTCGCGGGAGAGGAAGTGAATTACGAAGGCCGCGCCTTCGCCGCGCACGCTCCCGCGCTCAAACCGGAGGCGCACATTTCCCGCGCCCGCGTCCCCATGTACGTCGCCGGCACCGGCCCGGTGATGCAGCGGCTGGCCGGCTCGCACTCCGACGGCCTGCTCACCGCCTCCATCACCACCCCCGAGTTCGTCCGCTACTCCCGCAAGAATATGGAGGAGGGGGCCCGCAAGGCCGGCCGCGACCCGGGGGCCCTCGAACTGGGATCGGTGATCGTGGGCTCGATCGCCCGGGATTCCCGCCAGGGGAGGGAGGGCGCCCGCGAGATGGCGGCCATGTACTTGGCCAATAAAGTACAGAATATAAAGGGGATAGCCGATGTTTTGCTGCAATCTGCCGGGCTGACTTTCGAGGAACTCCAGCCCATCGCCGACGCCATGGAGCGTGGCGGGCGCAAGGCGGCGGCCCAGGCGGTCACCGACGAGGTTCTGGAGAAGGCCTGCCCCATCGCCGGCACCCCCGAGGAGTGCATCCAGCGCATCGAGGACTACCGCGCCGCCGGCTGCACCCACATCATGCTGGAGGTCTGGGGCGAGGACCGCGAAGCCCAGGCCAAACTCTTCGGCGAAGCCGTGCTGCCGCACTTCCGGTAGCGCCGGCGTCCCGCCGGCAACCGCACGGCCAACGACCAACTCACTTCCCGCCGCGCATCTCCCGGAACCTGGCCACGCACGCCTCCGACGCCCGCTTGAGTTCGGCGAACTGCGGGCTTTCGCGCAACCTGACGAGCAGGGGATCGGCGTCCAGGGCCTCGCGCGCGCAATAATTCTGTGCCACCGCCGCCTGCAGCAGGCGCACCGCCAGGTCCTGCTGCCCGCAGTAAGCGAGGATGGAGCCCTGGTAGTACTTCCATTCGGGATCGGCCTCGGCGAGCAGCGCCGGCTCCACCTTCTTGACCGCCGCTTCCAGCGCCGCGCCCGGCTGCGGCTGCAGGCAGGCGCTCAGCACCTCGCCGTACCAGGGCGAACCCGTGGTCATTTCCGAGAGGGCGCGCCGCACCCCGTCCACGTTCCCTTGCCGCAGGTAGATGGCCGGGCTCACGCTGCGCGACCACTCCGAGCCCGCGTCCAGGTCCACGAAGGCCATGGCGCGCTCGGCGTTTCCTGCCTGGAAGAGGGCGAAGGCGCAGGAGCGCAGGCTGGCGCTGCCGGGATCGAGCCGCAGGGCTTGTTCGCACTCGGCCGCCGACTCCCTGGCCAGCCCCGCGTAGCGCAACACATAGGCCAGCGTGAAGTGAGCCTCCGCGCTTTCCGGATGCCGGCGCACCAGTTCCTGCGCGTCCCGGTAGGCCTGCTGCAGGTCTCCTTTTTCAACGTGGTTGCGGGTGAGGCGCGCCCCCGCCGGCAGCAGGTTGGGATCGAGCTGCAAGGCGCGCTCCAGCGCACTCTGCGATCGGGTCAACGCCCCGGCCCCGCCGCCGCCGTAGGAGCCCTCGTAGTAATAGCGCATGCCCAGCGCTTCCCACGCCGGAGCGTAGCCGGGGTCGAGCTCGGTCACGTGCTCCAGCACGGCGATGGCGTCGCGGTTGGGCGCGGCATCGCGGGGCATGGCCCCGGCGCGCAGGAAGAGTTCGTAGGCCTGCGGGTTCTTGGGACGCGTCTCCCCTTCGATGGTCCCGGCGGCTCCGCCCAGCGCCGGCAGCAGGTCGTGACGCACCTGCGCCGCCAGCGCCTGCTCCATCTGCACCGGATCGCGGATGGGGACGCTCAGCGTCCCCTGCCACAGCAGGCGGTTGCTTTGCACCTCCACCGCCTCCCAGGTGATGCGCAACTGCTCGCCCTCGCGCATGAAGTGCCCGGTCAGGAGCGTGGCCACGCGCAGCTCGCGGCCCGCCTGTTGCAGGTCGGGCGCCGCCCGGGAGTATTTCTGCGTCGCGCTCATGGGACGCACTTCGAGCGACCGTGTATAGCTGAGCATGCGCGCGATCTCATCCGCCAGCGCGAAGCGCAGGAAGTCCGTCTCCACGTCCGCCGAGATGTTCTGGAAGGGCAGCACGGCGATGGTGTTGGGGGGCGGGGGCGCCGCCGCCCGCTGCCGCTTGGCCCAGAACACCGCGCCCGCCGTCATCAGCAGCGCCAGGACCACCACCGCCAGCATCTGTACGTAGATCCGCCGCCAGAGCGGCTGCGTGAACGTCCGCGTGCTGGCGGTGACCGGGACGGAGCCGCCCACCAGCATGATGCGGCTCTTGGTTTTTGTGTCGGATTCCCGCTTGAGGATGGCCAGGTCGGCGCGCAGATCCGCCGCGCTCTGGTAGCGCTGGTCGCGCTTCTTTTCCAGCGCCTTGCCCAGGATGGGCTCCAGGCCGGGCGGCAGCGTGGGGTTCAGGCTGAGGGGCGAGAGCGGCTTGTCGTTCAGGATGGCGTACAGCGTGGTGACCACGTTGTTGCCGCGGAAGGGGCGCCGTCCCGTCGCCATCTCATAGAGCACCGCGCCCAGGGAGAACAGGTCGCTGCGCGCGTCCAGTTCCTCGCCCCGCGCCTGCTCCGGCGACATGTACACCGCCGTCCCCGGGATCAGTCCCATCTCGGTCAGCGGGTCGTCTGCGGAATCCGACGGTGTGTCTTCGCTCACCGGCACCGCCGGGAACTGCGGCGCCAGCTTGGCCAGGCCAAAGTCCAGGATCTTGGCCTGCCCCCGCGAGGTCACCCAGATGTTCGCGGTCTTGATGTCGCGGTGGACGATGCCCTTGGCATGCGCCGCCTCCAGTCCGTCCGCCACCTGCGCCCCGATGTCCAGCACGTCTTCGGCGGGCAGCGGCTGGCCCTTCAGCCGGTGCTTCAGGCTCTCCCCTTCCAGCTTCTCCATCACCAGGAAGGGATGCCCGTCGTGCTCTTCGATCTCGTGGATGGTACAGATGTTGGGATGGTTCAACTGCGAGGCAGCGCGCGCCTCCCGGCGGAAGCGCTCCAGCGCCTTGGCGTCCGCGGCCAGGTTCTCAGGGAGGAACTTGACCGCCACCCGGCGGCCCAGCCGAATGTCTTCGGCCTCGTACACCACTCCCATGCCGCCGCCGCCCAGCTTTTCCAGAACCCGATAGTGGGAGATCGTCTGGCCTGTCACGACCGCAGGCCCCCAGTCCCGTTCGCCCCGAATGTTAGGTTGCGCGCACCGGCAAGTCAACGAACGGGCCCAGCCCGCCTTGGCGGGCGGCATTTGTGTTAGCCCAGGGCGCAAGCCCTGGGTACGGCGCCGGGAGAACGCTGCGCGCGACCGAGGTCGCCGGCGCGGCCGAAGCAGCGCGCCTCAGACCACGCTTTTCACAATGTCCGTGAACTCCCGATCCGTGACCAGCCCGCGCTTATCGATCCCGCGGCGCTTCACCGCCGCCAGCACCACGGCGCGCTTTTCCTCGGGGAGGGCGACGCCCAGCTCCCGGGCCTTGAGCGCGACGCTGTCCAGGCCGCTCTTCTTTCCCAGGACGATGCTGCGGCGCGCGCCCACCAGCTCAGCCGAGAACGGCTCGATGGCCTCCGGCATGTGGAACTGGCTGGCCACCGCGCCCGATTCGCGCGTGAACAGGTTCTCGCCCACCACCGGCTTCCAGGCGTCCACCTCGTATCCCGCGGCGCGGCGCACCACCTGGCTGACCTCGCGGATCTTCTCCAGCTTCATCTCCACCGGGACGCCGTACAGGCACTTCAGCGCCACCGCGATCTCCCCGATGTCGGCGTTCCCCGCGCGCTCCCCCATGCCGTTGATGGTGCCCTGGATCCAGGTGGCGCCGGCGCGCACCGCGGCCACCGCGCAGGCCGTGGCCATGCCGAAGTCGTTGTGCCCGTGGAAATGCAACGGGACGCGCGGCCCCACCCAGCCGCGCACCTGGCCCACCAGGAACTCGACCGCCTCCGGCCCGCAGGCCCCGATGGTGTCCACCACCACGATCTCATCCGCGCCCGCGTCGAGCGCCGCGCCGTAGACCTTCTTCAGATACTTCAAGTCACTGCGCGTCCCGTCCACCGCGAAGAAGGCGACTTTGATGCCGCTCTTCTTCGCGAAGCCGACGGCATCGCTCACCCGGCGCAGCAGTTCGTCCTTGGAGACGCCGTAGGCTTTGACCTTCAGGTCGCTGGTGGGCGCCTCAATCACCGTCGCCCGTACCCCCAGCCGCGCCAGCTCCTCGACGTCCGCCTTCACCGCCCGCGCGAATCCCCAGGTTTCGGCCTTGAGGCCTGCCTTGGCGATGAGGCCAAGCGCCTTCGCGTCGTCGGCCGAAACTCGCGGGAAGCCCGCTTCGATGCGCGCCACGCCCAGCTCGTCGAGCTTGTGCGCTATCTCCAGCTTCTGCTCCGGGCTGAGCACCACGCCCACCGTCTGCTCGCCGTCGCGCAGCGTAGTGTCGTAAAAGCGCACCGGCTTCGAGCGCCGCAGCCGCCCGCGCGCATTCAGCGCACTCACCCAGATGCCAGTCCTATGGTTCTTATTTTGCATTTTGCATTTTTAATTTTGCATTCTTCTTCCCGTGCGCTTCTTCCCACCCGATCACTGGATTCCGCAGCACTCCTATCTTCTCGATCTCGCACTCCATCACGTCCCCCGGCTTGAGGTACCAGGCCTTGGGGTCGCCGGAGAAGGCGGCCACGCCCGAGACCGTACCGGTGGAGACCACGTCGCCGGCGCTATAGCCCATGGCGGAGTAGTGCGCCAGGATCTCCGGTATCTTCACGCTCATCTTGCTGCTGTGCGAGCGCTGGCGCGGCTCGCCGTTCACTCGCAACTCCATGGCCAGGTTGTGCGGGTCGGGAATCTCATCCGCGGTCACGATGTGCGGCCCCAGCGGGCAGAAGGTGTCGATGCCTTTGCAGAAGCTGAACACTCCGGACTTCATCTCCCGCCGCTGGATGTCGCGCGCGGTCACGTCGTTGAAGATGACGTAGCCGCCGATGTAGTCCTTCGCTTCCGCCGCGGAAAAGTGTTTGCCGGATTTCTTCAGCACCACCGCCAGTTCCAGCTCGTAGTCCAGCTCCTCGGTGAGGTGGCTGGGATAGATGACCGGCTCCTCCGGCCCGATGATGGCGTCCACGTTCTGGAAGAAGACGATCCAGGGCAGCACGGGATGAGAGAAGCCGGCCTTCGTCGCCTCCTCGTGGTGCTCGCGGAAGTTGCCGGCGGTGTGGAAGAACTTTTTGGGCAGGATGGGCGCCTTGAGCTTCACGTCCTGGCGGCGGTAGAAGAGCGGCTGGCGGAGCGTCTTGACCTTCGCCTTGTTCTTCAGCGCGAACTGCAGGGCCTTGCGCGCCGCTGCCAGGCCTTCGTCCCCGGCCTCGAAGAGCTGCCGCATGTCGCCCGCCGCGCCGCCGGGAAGCTGCTGGAACCGTCCCTTGGTCGCCGAGTCCTTTATATAGAGGTTGTAGGCCGTGTGCAGGTCCACGATACGGTCGCCCCCGGCTAGCGCCCCGATGCGCTTCTGTCCGCCCGCGTCCTCGAAGGTCACCAATCGCATGGTTTTCGTAGCGCCGGCGTCTCGCCGGCTGTCCCGCGGACGTCCTCGTCCGCGCGCCGTCAGTCTATTACACGACTGTCATCCTGAGCGAGGCGCGAGCTTGTGAGGGCCGAGTCGAAGGAGCCCTACTCCGCCCGCGCCACGGCCCCGCGCCAGGGCATTCTTACTCAGGAGGTGAACGAAGCACCGCACCCCTGACAAACTCCCGCTGCTCTAGTAGGATTACCTCCATGCCTTGCTCCATGCCCACGCCCGAACCCGTTTCCACCGCCGGCAAGCGGATGGTGAAGTGCGTCAAGTTCCAGCGCGAGATGCCGGGACTCGACGAGCCGCCCTTCGACGGCCCCCTCGGCCAGCGCATCTTCGACAACGTCTCGCTCGAAGCCTGGAAGCTCTGGCAGGAGCACTGCAAGATGATCCTCAACGAGTACCGCC
>CBRAFF010000010.1:0-13173 GCA_967755155.1 uncultured bacterium | reverse complement strand
CGTACTGCCCAGTTTCCCTGCGCAGGACGCACGCCCAGACTACGGGCTTTCTCTCTCGGCGTGAAATTGATAGTTTTTATGGGCTCCATAAGCTCGGCTTATGGGCCCGAAAGGGGAATAGCGTGCCCGAGAAGCCCCACATGTCCCTGCCCCACATGACGAACGACGAGTTCCGCCGCCAGGGCCGCGCCGCCATCGACTGGATCGCCGACTACTACGAGCGCGTGGCTTCCCTGCCCGTGCTCTCCCAGGCCAAGCCCGGCGACATCTACCGCTCCCTCCCCGCTTCGGCGCCGCAGCATGGCGAGCCCTTCGAGCACGTCCTCCGCGACCTCGACGAGAAGGTCCTCCCCGGCATCACTCACTGGCAGTCGCCCAACTTCTTTGCCTACTTCCCCGCCAACAGCTCTCCGCCCGCGGTGCTGGGCGACTTGCTCTCCTCCGGCCTCGGAGTCCAGGGGATGCTGTGGGCCACCAGCCCTGCCTGCACCGAGCTCGAGACGCGCATGCTGGACTGGCTGGTCGAGATGCTCGACCTGCCCCGAACGTTCCTCTCCACCGGCCGCGGCGGCGGCGTCATCCAGGACACGGCCTCCAGCTCCACCCTCTGCGCCCTGCTCGCCGGTCGGGAGCGTGCCACCGCCTTCCGCGCCAACGAACTTGGCTGCGACGGCAAGCTCACCGTATACGCCTCCACCCAGGCTCACTCCTCCGTCGAGAAGGCGGCGAAGGTGGCAGGCATCGGCGCCAAGAACGTGCGCAAGATCGAAGTGGACGCCAACTGCTCCATGCGCCCCGGCGCGCTCGCCCGCGTCATCGGCGGCGACAAGCTGGTGGGCAAAACGCCCGCCTTCGTCTGCGCCACCGTGGGCACCACCTCCTCCATGGCCATGGACCCGCTGGCTGAGATCGGCGCCATCTGCCGCGAGAACAACGTCTGGCTGCACGTCGACGCCGCCATGGCCGGCACCGCCGCCCTCTGCCCCGAGTTCCGCCACATCCATCGCGGCCTGGAGCTGGCCGACAGCTACTGCTTCAACCCTCACAAGTGGATGCTCACCAACTTCGACTGCGATTGCTTCTACGTCGCCGACCGTCAGGTGCTCATCGACGCGCTCAGCATCCTGCCGGAATACTTGCGCACCACGGCGGGCGAGTCCGGAGCCGTCTTCGACTATCGCGACTGGCACATCCCCATGGGCCGCCGCTTCCGCGCGCTGAAGCTCTGGTGCGTCATCCGCCACTACGGCGTGGAAGGCTTGCAGGCGTTGGTCCGCAACCACGTGGCCCTGGCGCAGGAGTTCGCCGGATGGGTCGCCGCCGACGCGCGCTTCGAACTCGCGACGCCGGTCAACCTCAACCTGGTCTGCTTCCGCAGCAAGGGGACGGACGACCAGAACCAGCAGCTCATGGACCGGCTCAACTCCAGCGGCAAGCTCTATCTCTCCCACACCCGGCTGGACGGCAAATTGACTCTTCGCTTCTGCGTGGGCCAGACGTACACTGCCCAGCAACACGTCCGCGCCGCCTGGGAGGAGATCCAGCGCACCGCGGGCTCCTGACGCCCCCCATGGACTTCGACCAGCTAGAGACGTTTCTCGAGGTCGCGCGGCACACCAGCTTCTCCCGCGCCGCGGAGAAGCGCTTCCGCACTCAGCCCGCCATCTCCGCCCAGATCCGCGCGCTCGAAGAAGAAGTGGGTGCGCGCCTCTTTGACCGCTCCGGGGGCCGGGTGGCGCTGACCGCCGCCGGCAAGGTCTTCCAGCGCTACGCCGACGAGGCGCTCGAATCGCGCCGCGCCGCTCTCGCCGCCCTGGGCGAGATGGAGCGCATCCCTCGTGGCGAGATCGTGGTGGGCGCCAACGAAGCCACCTGCCTGCACATCCTCCCCGAGGTCTTCGCCGAGTTCAAGAAGCAGTACGCCAGCGTGGCCGTGAGCATCCACCGCTCCGAGCGCGCCCGCATCATGGAGGCCATCATCGAGAACTCGGTGGATTTCGGCGTGGTCTCCCTGCCCGTGGCCGACAATCGCCTGACCGTCGTCCCCATCCACCGCGACGAGCTGGTGGTCATCGCCCCGCCGCGGCATCCCTTGGCCAGGCTGAAAGCCGCCTCGGTCGCCGACGTCGTCATGTATCCCCTGCTGCTGCCCAAGGTCGGCCGCACCCGCGACGCCATCGAGAACCTCTTCCACGCCCGCCACCTCAAGCCCAATGTCTCCATGGAACTCGACTCCAGCGAACTGCTCAAGCGCTTCGTCGCCGCCGACGTCGGCGTGGGCTTCATCGCGCGCTCCAACGTCGTCGAGGACGTCCGCGCCAAGGTGCTGGCCGCCCTCCCCCTGGCCGACGCCCAGATCAAGCGCGACCTCGCCCTCGTCTTCCGCAAGGACAAGGCCTTGAGCCGCGCTGCCCTCGCCTTCATCGACATCGCCGTCAAGCTCAAGCCGGCCCAGCAGCAGGTGGGGTGACCCCGTGAGCATCGCCGCCAGCGCCGCCCGGTTCCCGCTCGCCATGGCCCTTACCTTCCTGCCCGAGTCCTGGCGCCGCAGGCTCGACCTGCTCGATATGGGAGACCTGCGCACCGCGGCCCTGATTTCCGGCATCCTCCAGGTCGCGGGTTGCGCGGCCCTCATCGCTCTTCGCTACCCGGTTTTCGTGAAGAGCATGATGGCGGGTCAAAGTATGGAGCGCGCCCAACTGGGCGCCATGGAAAAGGGCGGCGAGACCGCGGTCATGGGTTTCGGGCTGGTGCTTCTGGCCGCCTACCTTGTGAGTCCGTTGACCATCCTCCTCGAGTACTTCCTGGCCGAGGGACTCATCCGCGCCGTGGCCGCGCTGGTCACCGGCGAAGTCGTGCCCACCCTTCCGCTGGTGGGTGCCGCCTGGGCGCTGGGGCGCACCCAGGAAGCGGCAGCCGAAAAAGCCCTGGGCCCGCGCATCGTGGATCTGGTGCAGCCCGGCGACGGCAGCTTCTATCACCTGCTCATCGCCAGTTGCCGCCCCAAGCAGGGATGGGACCGCCTGCTGACCGTCTCCTACCAGGAGAAGCTCTACGAGGTCACGTACCACGAGGAGGGCGCCCCGCCTCGCCGCTTCCTCTACCACCTGCGCCTCAAGCCCGAGGGCAAGGTGGTGCGCGGCCTGCATCACTATGACCCCGCGGAAGTGCTCCCGCCGCCGCCCGAAGAAGTAAAGGGCGAAAAGGTTTCCCTGCAGGCCCGCCTCGCCAAATCCTTTGAGCGCGAGGCTCCGCCGGTGGCCGACCAGGTCGAGCCCGGCGACGGCAAGGAGTTCGACCTGCGCATCGCCAGTTGCCGGGAGAAAGCCTGGGACTCCCTTATTACTGTCTCCTATGAAGACCGCCTCTACGAGGTGGCGGAGGAGCGCGTGGACGAAGGGCCCCGTCCCTTCCTCTACCTCCTGCGCTTTCACCCCGCCAACAAGGTCGTCCGCCGCATCCACCGGTACGATCCCTACGAAACCTTCCGCCAGCCGCCGCAGTAGCGCCGCCAGATTTTTTCTGTCCCCTGATTCCCCGCTGTGTTAGATTTTTTCCCCTTCCCCATCCCGGGACGAGGAGGCACCGCAGTTGGGCAAAGACATGGTTCCCAAGAGGATCTTCCTCACCAAAGGGGTGGGCAAGCACAAGGAGCGGCTTACCTCGTTCGAATTGGGATTGCGCAACGCCGGCATCGCCTCGCAGAACCTGGTGCGCGTCTCCTCCATCTTCCCGCCGCACTGCAAGCTCATCGGCCGTTCCCAGGGGCTGAAGTTCCTGCATCACGGCGAGGTGGTGTTCGCCGTCATCGCGGAGAACTCCACCCGCGAGCCGCACCGGCTGATGGCCTCCAGCATCGGCCTGGCCATTCCCGCCGACCGCTCCACCTACGGCTACCTCAGCGAGCACCACTCCTTCGGCGAGCCCGAGGACGCCGCCGGCGACTATGCCGAAGAGCTGGCCGCCGAGATGCTCGCCACCACCCTCAACGTCGAGTTCGACTCCGACCGTTCCTGGGATGAAAAGAAAGAGATCTACCGCATCTCCAACAAGATCGTGCGCACTATGAACTGCACCCAGTCCGCCGTGGGTGACAAGCGCGGCCTGTGGACTACGGTCATCGCCGCCGCTATTCTGATCTTTGATTGACCGCGACCCTGCGTCGCGCGCTGTCATGCGACTCTACCTTGTCCAGCACGGACCCTCCGCCAGCCAGACGCAGGACCCGCGCTGTCCCCTGACCGAAGCCGGCCGGAGCGCGGTTCACAAGCTGGCGCAGCACATCTCGCAGTTCCCGCTCTCCATCGACGTCATCGAGCACAGCGGCAAGCTGCGCGCTCAGCAGACCGCGGAGATCCTCGACCTCCAGCTCCGGCCTTCCTTGGGCTCCAAAGAGGTGGAGGGACTGTCACCTGCCGATCCCGTGGGACCCGTGGCCGAGCGCCTGCGCACCGAAAAGAAGGACGTCATGCTGGTCGGGCATCTCCCCCATCTCAAAAGCCTCGCCAACACGCTGCTGGGCCTGAAGGCTGGGGTCGAGCTCATCCGCTTTCAGATGGGAGGTTGTCTCTGCCTGGAAAGCGACGATAGCGGCAAATGGACGGTCTGCTGGCTGGTCACTCCCGACCTGCTGCCCGAGGAGGAGGGCCGTTCCCCGCTCTCTGACACCTGGCACTCGGATTCCTGAGCGTTATTTCTTCTTCAGCCGTTCCAGCACCGCCGCCACGATGATGGGCAGGCCCACGGTCGCGTCCACAAACACTTCGCCGAAGCGTCCGCCCTCGGCCGGCGGCACGAACTTTCCCCAGGAGATGGCCTCGCTGTAGGGACTGCCCGACAGCCCGCCCCAGTACACCGGCTCCGGGCAGATGCGCAGCCCGTAGTGGTAGCGCATGCGCGGCACGTCTTCGCCCACGCGGCGGTTGCGCAGGTCCACGTAGGGCCCGAACTGCTGCGCCCAGTTGCGCGGCACTCCGCCCCCGATGGTGAAGATGCCCAGCTTCTTCTGCGCCAGCAGCGTGTCGGCGAAGTGCTCCAGGTCCTCGAAGGGGTCGAAGCGCAGCTTGGGCTGGCCGTCGCGCATGCGGATGCGGTTGCCCAGCGCCACGTCCAGCCCCAGTTCGGAATCGGTGAACGCGGGCACGAACACCGGCACCTTCTTCGCGTACGCCGACTTCAGGATCCCCCGCCCTTCGGAGTGCTTCGTCAGGTACGCGCCGATGGCCCGGTTCAGCTTCCAGGAGCACAGGATCTCCTTCGGGTCCCACAGCTTCAGCACATCGAAGATCACTTCCTCCACGTCGTCCAGGTTCTTTTCCGGCTCCAGCGTGTCATACACGCGGTTGTAGCCCGCGTTGTAGAGTTCCACGTCGTCCATCTTCGGGTCGTGGCGGAAGTGCGAGCGCCCGGTGGCCTCCACCAGCCCGTGCGCCATCAGCGCCCCGGTGGAGACGATGCAGTTCACTATCCCGTGGTCGATTAGCTCCGTGATCACCAGGCCCTGCTTGGCCACGGTCAGTGCGCCCGCCAGGGTCATCACCACGAAGCAGTCCTTGTCCCGCGCCATGGCCTCCAGCACGTCCGCGGCCTCGCCCAACTGGCGGCCGGTGAAGGCGGTATCCGCCATGCCCCGCACCAGGTCGTCGATGGAGCGCACCTTGGATAGGTCCAGGGGAAAGACCGGTTGCAGGTGGTCTGCCACGGGGTCGTGCAGCTTGCGCTCTTTGCCGGAACCTTCGGAGTGCTTCTTGGCCACGCGCCTCTCCTGCCTGCCGACGGGATGCGATGCAGAACGGACTAGGAAAGCTACCGCCTCCCGGAATCTTCGTCAATGCTCACTTCCGAGGATGGCGGGTGGCTGCTATTCTTACCCGCATGGCGGAGCATCCGCAGCGGTTCAAGGTCGGCCTGGTGCAGATGTCGAGCGGGCCCGACCCCGCCTTGAATCTGAAGAAGGCGGTGGAGCGGGTGCGCGCGGCCGCCAAGCGTGGCGCCAAGATCGTCTGCCTCCCCGAGCTCTTCCGCACCCAGTATTTCTGCCAGCGCGAGGACGCCGCCCTCTTCGACCTGGCCGAACCCATCCCCGGCCCCACCACCAACGCCCTCGCCGAGGTCGCCCGCAAAGAGAAAGTCGCGGTCATCGCCTCCATCTTCGAGAAGCGCGCCGCCGGCGTCTATCACAACACCGCCGCCGTGCTCGATACCAGCGGCGCGCTCGTCGGCCTCTACCGCAAGATGCACATCCCCGACGACCCTCTCTACTACGAGAAGTTCTACTTTACCCCCGGCGACCTGGGCTTTCGCGCCTTTGACACCGCCGCCGGCAAGGTCGGCGTGCTCATCTGCTGGGACCAGTGGTATCCCGAGGGCGCGCGCCTCACCGCCCTTCAGGGCGCCCACATCCTGTTCTATCCGACTGCCATCGGCTGGCACCCCTCGGAAAAGAAGAAGTACGGCAAAGGCCAGCATGACGCCTGGCGTACCATCCAGCGCTCGCACGCCATCGCCAACGGGCTGTACGTCGCGGTGGTGAACCGCGTCGGCCACGAGACCGGCAACGTCAACGGCAAGGCCGCCCGGGGCAAGGGCCTGGAGTTCTGGGGCGGCTCCTTCCTCTGCGACGCCTTCGGCTCCGTCGTCGCCGAGGCCTCGCACGGCAAGGAAGAAGTGCTGGTCGCGGAGGTCGACCTGAAGAGGCTCGAGGACGTCCGCCGCAACTGGCCCTTCCTGCGCGACCGCCGCATCGATACCTACGCCGGCATCACCCAGCGCCTCATCGATTGAGTTCTTCCATGACACCCATGGAGTTGATCGCACCCCTGCCTTCGACACCGATGCCTTCGGAGCAGCGTCCTTCGGAGGGCGCCTTCGGAGGGGCACGACTTCAGTCGTGCCGTTCCCGCCTGATAGGATGTGCGGCTTTAGCCGCTGAGGAAAAGTGAAGCAACGGACTCCAGCCACCGCCTCCGCTCCTCCCGCCGCTCTCGGCTACCGCATGCCGGCGGAGTGGGAGCCGCACGCCGCCACCTGGCTCGCCTGGCCGCACAACCGCACCGACTGGCCCGGCAAGTTCGAGTCCATCCCCTGGGTCTACGCGGAGATAGTCCGCCACCTGGTGGCCGGAGAGCGCGTTGAGATCCTGGTCCAGAGCGCCATCGCCAAGCGCAATGCTCTGCAGGTGCTGCGCCACGCGCATGTCCCGTTGCCCAACCTCCGCTTCCATCCCTGGCCCACGAACCGTGGCTGGACGCGCGACTTCGCGCCCCTGTTTCTCTCCCACAAGCGCTCCGGCTCGGCGCGAGAACGCCTGCCGGGGGTGACGCTCGCTCCCGCGCGCGCCCTGGTCCAGTGGCGCTTCAACGCCTGGGCCAAGTATCCCGACTGGCGCAAGGACGCCGCCGCTGCCGAGCGCATCATCCGCCATTCCGCGCTTCCCTGCTGGCGCCCCGCGCTGGAAGATGGCAGGCGCAAGCGTCCCGTCGTGCTCGAAGGCGGCTCCATCGACGTGAACGGCCGCGGCACGCTCCTCACTACGGAAGAGTGCCTGCTCGGCCGCCCGCAGCGGCGCAACCCCGGCCTCAGCCGCCAGGACCTCGAGCGCGTCCTCGCCGACTACCTGGGCATCAGCAAGGTCATCTGGCTGGGCCGCGGCATCGTGGGGGACGACACCCACGGCCACGTGGACGACATCGCCCGCTTTGTCGCGCCGGATACCGTGGTGGCCGCCGTCGAACGCAATCCCAAGGACCCCAACCACCAGCCGCTCGCCCAGAACCTGGCGCGCTTGAAGTCTTCCACCGACCAGGACGGCCGTCCCCTGCGCGTGGTCGAGCTCCCCATGCCCGCGCCCGTCATCTTTCGCGGCCAGCGCCTCCCCGCCAGCTATGCCAATTTCTATGTCGCCAACGGCGTCGTCCTCGTCCCTACCTTCAACGACGCCAACGACCGCACCGCCCTGAACATTCTGGCCGGGCTCTTCCCCGGCCGCCTGGTCGTCCCTATCTACTGCGGCGACTTCATCTGGGGACTGGGCGCCATCCACTGCGCCACCCAGCAGCAGCCCGCGGGCTAATGGAATGACCACCGACGACCAATTCATGGAAGCCGCCCTCGTTGAAGCCGCCCAGGCCGAAGCCGCCGGCGAGGTCCCGGTAGGCGCGGTCATCGTTTGCGACGGGCGCATCGTCGGCCGCGGCGCCAACAGCAACCTGGCGGACTCCGACCCCACCGCCCACGCCGAGATTGTCGCCCTGCGCCAAGCGGCGCGCTCCCTCGGCAACCACCGCCTGGGCGAGTGCGAGATGTTTGTTACAATCGAGCCCTGCGCCATGTGCGCGGGCGCCCTGATCCACGCCCGGCTGAAGCGCCTGGTCTATGGCGCGGACGACCCCAAGGCCGGTGCCGTTCGCTCGGCCCTCCAGGTCCTCAACCACCCCAGCTTGAATCATCAGATGGAGGTGACCTCAGGCGTCCTGGCCGCCCGCTGCGCGGAGCTGATGCAATCGTTCTTCCGCGCCCGTAGGAAGTGACGGAAGTTCACGGTTTTCGGTTTTGGAGGCTCTTGTCTTAGCTGACAACTGAGTACTGACAACTGAGTACTGTTTTTCGACCGGAGAGGTGCGTGAGCGGTTGAAACGAGCCGCCTCGAAAGCGGCCATGCCTGAAAGGGCATCGGGGGTTCGAATCCCTCCCTCTCCGCCAGTTTTCCCTTCCATTCGCGCCCAAGAATATTCGCCACCCTGCGCCAGCCCGAGCGACCGAGTCCCGCCTGGCGGGACGAAGGAGCGAGTGGCGTAGCGCAGGGTGGCGCTCCTAGCTCTTGAAGTGGCAGGCCGCTCCGCCGTTTTTCTGGAAGTATTTCTGGTGGTATTCCTCGGCGCGGTAGAACTCCGAGGCGGGCGTGACCTCGGTGACGATGGGCTTGCGGAACTTCCCCGCCGCCCCCGCCTTCGAGGCCAGCGCCGCTTTTTCCTGCTCCGCCGTGTGGAAGAAGATGGCGGAGCGGTACTGCGAGCCCACGTCCGGGCCCTGCCGGTTGAGCGTGGTGGGGTCGTGCATCTCCCAGAAGGCGTCCAGCAGGTGCTCGTAAGAGATCTGCGCCGGGTCGAACTTCACCTCCACCGCCTCGGCGTGCCCGGTGTTCTCGTAGCACACCTGCTTGTACGTGGGGTTCTCGGTGTGGCCGCCGGTATAACCCACGGCGGTCTCCACCACTCCGTCGATCTCCGCAAACGCCGCTTCCACGCCCCAGAAGCAGCCCGCGGCAAATGTCGCGTTTTCCGTCTTCCCGTTCATTTCCGTGGTCATTCCCCTTCCTTCTCTTTCTTGCCCTCCGGTTCCAGCTTCAGTGCGGCGGAGTTGATGCAGTAGCGCTGCCCGGTGGGCTTGGGCCCGTCCGGGAAAACGTGGCCCAGGTGCGCCTCACAGCGGCTGCACCGCACCTCGGTGCGCACCATGCCGTGGCTCTGGTCGCTCTCTTCCTCCACGTTCTCCTCGTTCGACGGCTGCCAGAAGCTCGGCCAGCCGCTCCCTGACTCGAATTTTGTCTCCGAGCTGAACAGCTCCTGCCCGCAGCAGACGCACTTGTACGTCCCCGGCGTCTTGGTTTTGGCGTACTCGCCGGTGAATGCGGGCTCGGTGCCCTTCTGCCGGGTAACGTAGTACTGCTCCGGCGTGAGCTCCGCACGCCACTCCGCCTCCGGCTTCTTGATCTTCTCAGACATGGCTCTTCCCTCCATGAGAGTGGCCGCAACCCATAAAGGTTGCAGTTTTCTTCGGCCGCCTAACACCCACCGACACCCTGCGCCAGCCCGAGCGACCGACCCCGCCCTGCGGGCGAAGGAGCGAGTGGCGCAGCGCAGGGTGGCTCCCCGGACTGAAAGCCTCACACCACAAAATACTTCGCCTGCGGATGGTGCACCACGAGCGCGCTGGTCGACTGCTCCGGCTCCAGTTGGAAACCCGAGGTCAGCCGCACTCCGATGGTCTCCTCCGGCTTCAACAGCGCGAACATCTTGGCCTGGTCTTCCAGGTTGGGACACGCCGGATAGCCGAACGAGTAGCGCGAGCCGCGGTACTTCTGGTGGAAGAGGTCCTTAATGGCGGGCGCGTCGTCCACGGCGATATCCAGCTCCTCCCGCATGCGCTTGTGCAGGAACTCGGCCAGGGCCTCGGCGGTCTCCACGCTCAGGCCGTGCAGGTAGAGGTAGCGGGTGTACTCGCCCGCCTCGAAAAGCCGGTGCGTCACCTCGGAGGCGCGCGCCCCCATGGTGACCACCGACATCCCCACTACGTCCAAATGTCCCGAGCCGCGCTCCGCAAAGTAATCAGGAATCGCCAGCTGCCGCCCGTCCTTCTGCCGCGGGAAGGTGAAGCGCTGGATCTCTCGCCCGCGGTCCGCCGGGTCATAGAGGACCAGGTCATTCCCGTCCGCGTGGCAGAGGTAGTACCCGTACACCGCCTGCGGCTCGAACCAGCCCGCCGCCAGCACCTCCTGCTTCAACTCCTCCAGGATGGGGCGGAATTTCTCCCGCACCAGGCGCGCGTAGTCCTCCTGCGACGCCGTCTTCAACTGCCACTGGTTCTTGAACAGCGCCGTCTCGTTGATGTATTCGAAGAGCTGGAGCAGGTCGAAGTCCTTGGCCACGCGCGCGCCCAGGAACGGCGGCCGCGGTATCTCCACCCGCTGCGGGCGCGCGGGCGCGGGCTCCGCGACCACTTCCGCCACAGCCGCTCCCTTTGCATAAGTTTTCACCTTGCGCCCTTCGCTGATGCGTTCGACCCGCGAACTCTCCCCGGAGGTCAAGTCGTCCATCAGCCGCAGCCCGGCGAAGGCGTCCTCGCCGTAGAACACGCCGGAGGAATACTCCCGCCGCAGGTCGTCCTCCACGTACTTGCGCGTGAGCGCCGCCCCGCCGCAGATCACCGGGAAGGCGAGCTTCTGCCGCTCCAGGTCCTCCAGCACGTACTTCATCTCTACCGTGGACTTCACCAGCAATCCGCTCAGCCCGATAGCGCTGGCCGCGTGCTCCTGCGCCGCGCGGATGATGGCATCCGCCGGCTGCTTGATGCCCAGGTTCACCACCTTGTAGCCGTTGTTGGTGAGGATGATGTCCACCAGGTTCTTCCCGATGTCGTGGACGTCGCCCTTCACCGTGGCCAGCACGATGATGCCCTTCTCCGTCCCCGCCGTCTTCTCCATCTTCGGCTCCAGATACGCCACCGCCTGCTTCATCACCGAGGCGGAATCGAGCACCGACGGCAGCTGCATCTTGCGCGCGCCGAACAGCTCGCCCACCGTGCGCATCCCGTCCAGCAGCACGTTGTTGATCAGGTCGAGCGGCGTGTACCGCCCCAGCGCCTCCTCCAGTATCTGCTCCAGCGTCTGCCGCGCCTTGCCGTCGCCCAGCGCCTTCTCCCCATTGATGATGCAGTGCTTCAGCTTGTCTTCGACCGCGAGCGTTTCCACGTGCACCGGCTCGGCCACCGGCTTGTTCTCCAGGCCACTGAAGTACGCCAGGTATTTCTGCAGCGGATCGCCCTGCGAGGTGTCGTGAAAAACGAGCCGCCGCGCCAGCTCCACCTCTTGCTCAGGGATCCGGTACAAGGGATAGATCTTGCTGTAGTTCACGATGGCGATGTCCAAGCCGTGGTCGACCGCCTCGTGCATGAACACGCTGTTCAGCACCCGCCGCGGATACGCGTTCAGCCCGAACGAGATGTTGCTGACTCCGAGGATGGTCTTCACCTCGGGCAGTTCCTGCTTGATGCGGCGGACGGCGGCCAGCGTCTCCAGGCCGGCGGTGCGGTACTCGTCCTGCCCGGTGGAAATCGGTAGCGTGAGGGCGTCAAACACCAGGTCCACCGGCCGGATGCCGTACTTGGTCGTGGCCAGCTCGAAGATGCGCTTGGCGATGGCGACCTTCTTCTCCGCAGTGAGCGCCATGCCCTGCTCGTCAATGGTCAGGGCGATGACCCCGGCGCCGTAGCGCTTGGCCATGGGCAGCACCGTCGCGGTGCGCTTCTCGCCGTCCTCCAGGTTGATGGAGTTGATAAGCGCCTTGCCCGGGATGCGCTTCAGCGCCTCGTCCACCACGTCGGCCTCGGTCGAATCCACCAGGATGGGCGCCGGCACCCGCGTCGCGATCTTCCCCAGCACGCCGGTGATGTACGCCTTCTCGTCCTCGCCCACGATGGCGCAGCACAGGTCGAGCATATGCGAGCCCTCGCTCGCCAGCCGCTTGGCCAGCGCCAGGATCTCGTCGTAGTTCTGGGCGCGCACCAGGTTGCGGAAGGTCTCGACCCGCGTGGTGGTGTTCATCTCCTCCGCCACGATCAGCGGCTTGGGCTCCAGGTCGAGCGGGACGGAGGTGTACGCGCTCGACGCCGCCGCCTGCGGCTGCACCTCCCGCTTCGCCGGCTCCAGATTCGAGCAAGCGTCCACCACCGCCTTCAGATGTTCCGGCGTCGTCCCGCAGCATCCGCCCACGACGCGCGCTCCGTACTCGCGGATGAAGAGCGAGTGGAACTCCGCCAGCTCCGCCGGCTGCAGTCCGTACACCGCCTTCCCGCCAACGTTCTGCGGCAGCCCGGCGTTGGGCAGCACGGAGACTTGCTTGGTCGAGTTGTGGCACAGGTAGCGGACGGCGTCGTTCATCTCCCGCGGCCCGGTGGCGCAGTTGAGTCCGACGATGTCCACGTCGAAGGGCTCGAGCGCGGTGAGTGCCGCGCCGATCTCCGTCCCCAGCAACATCGTGCCGGTGGCTTCGAGCGTCACCTGCACCGTCACCGGCAGGCGCTTGCCCGCCAGCCGCATGGCGTCAAAGACCGCGGCCAGCGCGGCTTTGGCTTGCAGCAGGTCCTGGCAAGTCTCGACCAGCAGGATGTCCACGCCTCCGGCGATAAGCGCGCTCGCCTGCTCCAGGTACGCCGCTGCCATCTCGTCAAAGCCGATGTGTCCCAGCGAGGGCAGCTTCGTTGTCGGTCCCATGGAGCCCGCCACAAAGCGCGCCTTGGCCGGCGTCGAGAACTGGTCGGCGACCTCCCGCGCAATCTGCGCCGCCGCCTGGTTCATCGCCCCCACCTGCGTCTCCAGGCTGTACTCCTGCAGCACGATGCGCGTGGCGCCGAAGGTGTCGGTCTCGATGACGTCGCAGCCCACCTCGAGGAAGCCGG